>JBDSTJ010000480.1:0-4083 GCA_039928335.1 Streptosporangiaceae bacterium
TGCCGCTCGACTGCCACCTGATGATCGAGGACCCCGACCGCTGGGCTCCGGCCTACGCCGACGCCGGCGCCGGCAGCGTCACCATCCACGCCGAGGCGGCCAAGGCCCCGGTCCGCACCCTGCGGACGATCCGGGCCGCCGGGGCGCGGGCGGGTCTCGCGCTCAACCCGGCGACGCCGGTGGAGGCCTATGGGGATCTCCTGGGGGAGGTCGACATGCTGCTGCTGATGACGGTCGAGCCGGGCTTTGGCGGCCAGAAGTTCCTCGACGTGGTCCTGCCCAAGATCCGCCGTGCCCGGGAGATGATCGACGGCCGGGAACTCCCGCTGTGGCTGCAGGTCGACGGCGGGGTGAGCGCGGAGACGATCGAGCGGGCCGCCGAGGCCGGCGCGGACGTGTTCGTGGCGGGCAACGCGGTCTACGGCGGGAGCGACCCCGACCAGGCGGTCAGGAATCTGCGGGCCCAGGCTGAGAAGGCCGCAGGGGCTCCTGACCAGGCCTTCGGCTTCGGCAGAGGACACTAACACAAGCGAGCGCTTGGTTGGCCAAATGTGGCCGTGGTCTTCCTCACGTGGTGCCGGGAATGCGATGCATGGCACACTGGTTGCAGAGTCAGAGACTCGTTCAACCAACCAAGGCAACAAGCGTGCTCCGGGGTCGGTGCAATTCCGAACCGGCGGTAACAGTCCGCGACCCGGCCGAAGCCATCGGCCGGCTGATCTGGTGGGATTCCAGGACCGACGGTGAAAGTCCGGATGGGAGGCAGCGCGCGAGCCACATCTTGGCGTGCACTTTTTCGCGCACCCGGGGTGGGGTCTTTGTGTATCCCCCGGAGCTCCCCATCGCACTGAGGAGGCGGGGAGTGTTCACCGGAATCGTCGAGGAACTCGGCGAGATCGTAGAGATCGAGACGGCCGCGGACTCGGCCGTGTTCACCGTTCGTGGCCCGCTGGTCACCCAGGACGCGACTCATGGCGCTTCGATCGCCGTCAACGGCGTGTGCCTGACCGTGGTCGACCACAAGGACGACACCTTCACCGCCGACGTCATGCGGGAGACCCTGGATCGCTCCAGCCTCGGTGCGCTCGCGCCCGGCTCGCGCGTCAACCTCGAGCGGCCCGTCCGCCTGCAGGACCGCCTCGGCGGCCATCTGGTCCAGGGCCATGTCGACGGAGTGGGCACGGTGATCGCCCGTGAGCCGGCCGCGAAGTGGGAGATCGTCAAGATCTCGCTGCCCGCCGGGATCTCCCGGTACGTCGTGGAGAAGGGTTCCATCACGGTCGACGGCATCAGCCTCACCGTGGTCGAGGCCGCGGCGGACTTCTTCACCGTCAGCCTGATCCCCACCACGCTTGAGCTCACCACCCTGGGCCGCAAGGGCCCCGGTGACCCGGTGAACCTCGAAGTCGATGTCATTGCCAAGTACGTTGAGCGACTCTTCACCCCGGGGGAGCGGTAACCATGCCTTTGAACACCATCGAAGAGGCCATCGCGGACATCGCGGCGGGCAGGGCCGTTGTCGTCGTTGACGACGAGGGCCGGGAGAACGAGGGCGACCTCGTCTTCGCCGCCGAGCACGCGACGCCCGAGCTGCTCGCGTTCATGGTCCGCTACACCTCCGGCTACATCTGCGCACCGGTCACCGACTCCGAGGCCGACCGGCTCGACCTGCCGCCGATGCACCACACCAACCAGGACGTGCGCGGCACCGCCTACACCGTCTCGGTCGACGCCAGTGAGGGCATCTCGACCGGCATCTCCGCCGCTGACCGGGCCCGCACGATCAGGCTCCTGTCCAGCCCCGACACCAAGCCGAGCGACCTCCGCCGACCCGGTCACGTCGTGCCGTTGCGCGCCCGCGCCCAGGGCGTCCTGGTCCGGCCCGGCCACACCGAGGCCACCATCGACCTGGCCCGGCTGGCCGGCTGCCGCCCGGCCGGCGTGCTGTGCGAGATCGTCAACGACGACGGCACCATGGCCCGGCTGCCACAGCTGGAGATCTTCGCCAAGGAGCACGACCTCAAGCTGATCTCGATCGAGCAGTTGGTGGAGTACCGCAAGCGGACCGAGCGGCTGGTCACCCGGAACGCCGAGACCACGATCCCCAACCGGTTCGGTTCGTGGCGCGCGGTCGGTTACACCAGTGCCGTTGACGGCGGCGAGCACATCGCACTGGTCATGGGCGACGTCGGCACCGGCACCGACGACGGCTCGAATGTTCTCGTCCGGGTGCACTCCGAGTGCCTGACCGGCGACGTGCTCCACTCCGAGCGCTGTGATTGCGGCACCCAGCTCGACGAGGCGATGGAGGAGATCGCCCGGGTCGGCCGGGGCATCGTGGTCTACCTGCGCGGGCACGAAGGCCGGGGCATCGGCCTCATCGCCAAGCTCCAGGCCTACGCGCTGCAGGACACCGGCGTGGACACCGTGGACGCCAACGTGGAGCTCGGCCACCCGATCGACTCCCGGGACTACACCAACTCCGCGCACATCCTCAGCGACCTGGGCGTGAGGTCGCTGCGGCTGCTCACCAACAACTCGGCCAAGCTCGCGGCCCTGGACCGCTTCGGTCTCGAGGTCCTCGGTCGGGAGGCGCTGCCCGTGGTCATCACCGAGCACAACCGCCGCTACCTGACGGTCAAGCGCGACCGGCTCGGCCACGAGATCGAGGGACTCTGATGGCGGGCTTCGGCCGTCCGGACGGTGAGGCCCCGGCGGCGGTGGCCCTGACCCTGGGCATCGTGGTGACCCGGTGGCACGCCGACGTCACCGACCAGCTCCTGCTGCGCGCCCTGGCGGCGGCCAGGGACAGCGGAGTCGAGAAGCCGCTGGTCGTCCGTGTCGCCGGGGCGCTGGAGATCCCGGTCGTGGCCCAGCAGCTCGCCCGGGACCTTGACGCGGTCGTCGCGCTGGGGCTGGTGGTACGGGGCGGCACACCGCACTTCGACTATGTCTGCGACTCGGTGACGGCGGGCCTGACCAGGGTCGCGCTGGACGAGGGCACTCCGGTGGGCAACGGAGTGCTGACCTGTGACACACTTGACCAGGCAATTGATCGAAGCGGGCTGCCCGACAGCCACGAGGACAAGGGATGGGAAGCCACAGTGGCGGCACTGGACACGGCTCTGACCCTGCGGGGTCTCCGGCATCGCGGACACGCTGGTTTCGTCTCGGAGCATCTGAGCTGAGCCAGATCCGTCCTGTCTGATCCGCCCTTCCGAAAGGCACCACCGTGCTCTCCCTCGTCCTGCCCAAGGGCTCTCTCGAGCGCGCCACGTTCGACCTCTTCAACGCCGCGGACCTCACCGTCCAGCGTGCCTCCGACCGCGACTACCGGGCCGTCATCGACGACCCGCGCATCGACAAGGTCCGGGTGCTGCGGCCGCAGGAGATCCCGACGTACCTGGCGCAGGGTTTCTTCGACCTCGGCATCACCGGCCGTGACTGGATCACCGAGACCGACGCCGACGTGGTGTCGCTCGGCGAGCTGAAGTACTCCAAGATGACGTCCAATCCGGTCAAGGTCATCATGGCCGTGCCGAACGACTCGCCGTGGCAGACCGTCGCCGATCTGCCCGACGGCGTCCGGATCTCCACCGAGTTCCCGGCGCTGACCGAGCGGTACCTGGCCAAGCACAACGTCAACGCCCGGGTCGTCCCGTCCTACGGCGCCACCGAGGCCAAGATCCCCGACATCGTCGATGTGATCGTCGACCTGACCGAGACGGGCTCCTCGCTCCGCAAGAACGGGCTGCGGATCCTCGACACCCTGCTGGTCAGCTACACCGAGCTGGTCGCCAACCGCGAAGCCTATGAGAACCCGGAGAAGCGGGCCGCGATGGAGGACATCGCGCTGCTGCTCCAGGGCGTCATCCGGGCGCGCGGCCAGGTCCTGCTGAAGCTCAACGTGAGCAACGCCGACCTCGGGGCGGTGCTCGGCGTGGTGCCCTCGATGGCTTCCCCGACCGTCACCCCGCTGGCCGGCGGCGAGATGTTCGCCGTCGAGAGCGTCGTGGCCAAGCGGGGCATCAACCGGCTGATCCCGAACCTCAGGGCGGCCGGCGCCCGGGACATCCTCGAGAT
>JBDSTJ010000481.1:0-6613 GCA_039928335.1 Streptosporangiaceae bacterium
AGCAGCGCGGCGGCCGTCCCGTTCCCGGAGACCAGAACGTGCCCCTGCAGGCGTCGGATCTTCCGCCGGCGCCACTGACCGGAGAAAATGTGCCTTCCCGCCTCCGCGATGGCATAGAAGGTCGCCATGGGGATGACGAATCGTGCGAACTGCAGTTTCCAGGAAAGGGATTGAAGGCCTTCGAGGCTGTCCGAGTCCAAGGTGAAGAACTGCAGATCCCAATAGATGATGTCCCAAGGCGGAAGATCGTGGGAGTCCGCGATTCCGAGATAGCCCAGGACGAGGCCGAGTGCGGTCGTGAGTCCGAAGGTGAGGCGGACGGCGGAGCCTGTCGTCCAGCCCTGGGACAATCGCCTGGAGACCGGCAAGTTGCACCCCCGTGGGATTTTATGCAGGCAAAGATCCCTTATAGGTCGTCCGTTTATCGTATGGCATGATTTGGTCTTTCCTCGTCCGGTTTCGGCCGCGCGATATTTCGGCCCGACCGAAACGGGACAAAAGGCGTAAGCATGAGAATTTCTGTAACGAGTTGGTAAAAACTAAGGCGATCATGCACTCGCGGACGTCCAATCTGTTGTACCTCTCGGGGTTGGCCGCCTGCACTGGTCTCCGTGGGTAAGCGCGCGATTGCGCTGCGATGTGCTCACAGGGCCGATCTTTTCTCCAAAGATCTGCAGGGGGCCTTGTGCATTCTCCATTCACAGAGCGAGGGAAGACTCCATGGAATCATCTTCGGTCATCGATACAAAATTGGTTCGCGTCGACGGAGCGTCGTTGTTGGCGCTCCGTTCCGACAGCGAGTCGCTGGCCGTTCTCCGGGGGGTCCTGTCCCCCTCTGCCGTTCCCGCCGAGCGGGCCGTCCGCTCCTTCAATTCCTCGCTCCCGCCGGAGATCAACTGAGATTCCCGGCGAGTTTCCAGAAAGACGAACTCTCTCGATGAGCGAACCCGTGGCGTTCAGCCAGTTCGTGATCAAGGTGCACAGCCGATGTGATCTTGCATGCGACATCTGCTACGTGTACGAGCACGCAGACCAGAGCTGGCGTGACCGCTCGGCCGTCATGACGACGGCGACCGCACGGCGGACGGCCGAACGCGTCGCCGAGCACGCCGTCGAGCACGGCCTCGGAGAGGTCCACGTCATCCTGCACGGCGGGGAGCCGTTGCTCGCCGGCGTCGAACGGCTCGGGGAGATCCTCGGAGAGTTTCGTTCTGTCCTGGCGGGGGTGTGCACCGTAAATCTGGCGGTGCACACCAACGGGACCATGCTCAGCCGCCGGTTCTGTGACATGTTCCGCGAGCACGGCGCCAAGGTCGGGGTCTCCCTCGACGGCGACAGGGCGGCCAACGACCAGCACCGCGTCTATGCCAACGGGCGAAGCAGCTATGACCGGGTGGTGCGCGGCATCACCCTGCTCCGCGAGGAGTACCCGGACCTGTTCTCCGGCCTGCTCTGCACCGTCGACCTGGCCAACGACCCGATCACGGTCTATGAGGCCCTGCTCTCCCACCGGCCTCCGTCGGTCAACTTCCTGCTCCAGCACGCGACCTGGGATCACCCGCCGCGCCGGGAGCGCAGCACCGACTACGCCGACTGGCTCACCCCCGTGTTCGACCGGTGGCACGCCGACGGCCGTCCCGTGCGCATCGGGTTCTTCGAGTCGATCCTCAGCACCGTGCGCGGCGGGGCCAGCACGGTCGAGGCGCTCGGGCTGGACCCCAACGACGTCGTCGTGATCGAGACCGACGGCGAGATCGAACAGGCCGACTCCCTGAAGACTGCCTACGACGGCGCTCCCGCCACCGGGCTCGACGTCTTCACCCACTCCCTGACCGAGGCGGCCGCGCACCCCGAGGTGCTGAGCCGGCAGAGCGGCCTGGACGGGCTGGCGGAGACCTGCCGGTCCTGTCCCGTGGTCCAGAGCTGCGGCGGCGGACTGCTCGCGCACAGGTTCAGCAGCGAACGGGGTTTCGCCAACCCGAGCGTCTACTGCGCGGACCTCAAAACGATCATCAACCACGTCGGGGCCACCCTGGCCTCCCGCACCCTGCAGCTCAGCGAGTTCGACGCTCTCGCCGCCGGCCTGGGCGGCAGGAAGGCGGCCGGTGAGCTCCTCGACGGTCAGCGCGCCATCCAGCGGGTCCTGGTGGCCTGGCTCACCCGCTCGGACCAGGCGGCCCGCCGGATTCTCGACCACGCCGACCTCGTCTCCCGGGAGTCGGTCGCCCGGGTGGCCGCCCATCCGGTCTTCCGGGCCTGGGCGGTCGACCGCATCGAAGGACGGGACGGCCCGGACCGGTTCCCCGCTTTCACCGCGGCGGTGGCGGTCCACGCAGGTCTGGACGCCGATCTCGTCGTTCCCGTCCGCAACGGTGAGATCCATCTCCCGACGATCGGTACCTACCCGGCAGTCGCGGGGGAGGACACGGTCGCCGTACGGATCCGCGAGGGCCGGTGCGAGCTCCGGGCAGCCCCGCGCCGCAGGTACCGGCTGGAGGCCGACGACGGGTTCTCGGTTGCGCTGGAAGACGGCGACCCCGACCGCGGCCTGCCCGGCTGGCCTGTCGGGGGAGCGCTGTCGGAGTCCCAGGCGGCCGCCTGGCAGAAGATGTTCGGTTCGGCCTGGAACATCATCAAGGACCGTCAACCCGGTCATGTCGAGGGCCTGCGGGAGATGCTCAGCATGGTGATTCCGCTGGCCGGCCCCACCACGGACGGTGAGAACGTCGTCACCAGCCCGCGGATGCCCGGCGCGGTCGCGCTGGTGCTGCCCGCGGATCCGGGACGGCTCGCCGACCTTCTTGTGCACGGATTCCAGGCGATGAAACTGGCGGCGATCCAGGACCTGGTCGATCTGCATGACCGGTCCGATCCCGGCTTCGACGTCCGCCTCCGTTTCGCCTACGTCGCGCTGGCCGGAAACAAGACCTGTCCGGATCCTGGCGATATGTCGACTTCGTCTTGCCTGACCCCCCTGGGTCGGCGTTTCGTGGACGGCATGAGCGCAGCGATGAGGTCGCCCGAACGATCCGGGCCGGGGGAGTGAGCGCCGACGGTGGTGTCGTCCCCGGGCCCAAGCCCAGATCCTCATGACGACTCGGACTTCGCGGAAATCGGCCTGCCCTCGCGTGTGTCGAAGATGTGTCACAGGACACTTTCTGTAGTGCCCGCATGAGGTCGCCGCCTATACGAAAGGCCTTCGAATTCGCCGTGTTCTGGCTGGCCGCGAACACAAAGATGATCGAGTCTTCCCATCGGGTGGGCGGTTAGATACCCTTCTCCGCACGGGAGGGCGCATGACCGGGCTTGACGAACATCAAGATCCATATTTCTTTCTGAGTTACGCGCGTATGCGCCATGACAGTGATCCTCATCCCGATAAATGGATCATCAAGTTCTTTCGTGATCTCTGCGCCGACATCTCGCACCTCACCGGGTCAGAGAACCCGGGATTCATGGATCAGCAGCAGCTCAGGATCGGTGCGGAGTGGTCCACGGAGCTCACCGAGGCGCTGGCGACCTGCAAGGTGTTTCTGCCGATCTATTCGCCGCGGTATTTCAACAGCGAGTACTGCGGCAGAGAATGGGCGATCTTCAATCGGCGGTTGGAGAAGCACGCCGTCGGAGGGCCGCTGCCGACCGCGATCATCCCGGCGATGTGGATCCCGATGGACCTTGACAAGCTGCCGATGTTCGCCGGGACCAGGCAACTCAGCCAGCCCGACCTCCCGCAGCACTATCTGCGGGAGGGCCTGTACGGAATCATGAAGCTCGGCAAGTACCGGGAGGCCTACAAGGAGACCGTGCTGGGCCTCGCCAGGGCGATCGTCTTCACCGCGGACAGCGTCCGGCTCGCCAGGCTGGGGGACGACCCGCACGCGAACATGAAGACGGTCGACAGCGCGTTCGCCGACTTCGAGCACACCGGCCACCGGATCCGGCTGACCGTCGCCGCCTGCGACCTCGACTGCCTCCCCGAAGGCCGTGGACCGTACTACTACGGGCGCAGGTCACAGGAGTGGAACCCCTACCGGTCGGCGGAGGAGCACACTCCCATCACCCCCTACGCGGTGAACGTCATCAGCCAGATGGGCCATCGTCCCGAGGTCCAGGAACTCGGGACGGACCCCCCGGACGGCCGGCCGCTGCCGGATGTGATGCTCGTCGACGCCTGGGCCACCGACAACCCCCATCTCAAGGCCGATCTGAGCGCGGCGGACGAGAGCCCCATGGTCGTACTCCTGCCCTCCCACCAGGAGGACCTCGAGACCGAGGACCAGCGCGATCGGCTCGACCGCGCGGTGGGCAGCCTGCTCGGCCGCGCACTCGCCCGACCGGGCTCGGCACGGTGGGTCCCCTCGGAGACCTTCCGGTCCGCGTTCATCAGGGCCGTCAACGAGGCGATCAGCCACCATCTGAAAACCGTTCCCGTGGAAGACCCGCCCCCTGCCATGCCCCGGCCGCGCCTGGCCGGCCCCGGCCCGGGCGGCTGAAACTCCGGAGGAGGAGAGATGCCCGGCACCATTGTGACGTTCTACTCGTACAAGGGCGGCACCGGCCGAACCATGGCGGTGGCCAACACCGCCTGGATCCTCGCGATGAACGGCAAACGGGTGCTGGCCCTCGACTGGGATCTGGAGTCGCCCGGACTCCACAAGTTCTTCCGGCCCTTTCTCGACACCGACACCGTCTCCTCGACCGACGGGGTGATCGAGATGATTAAGAACTACGCGCTGGCGATGTTGGGCGCCGGCCGCAGCGAGCACGGCACCCTGCTCGCCGAGCACGCCAAGGTGGAGCGGCACGCGGTCTCGCTGGACTTCGAGTTCCCCAAGGGCGGCACGCTCGACTTCGTCTCCGCGGGACGCCAGAACCGTGACTACTCCTCATTGATCTCCATGGACTGGGACCGTTTCTACGCCAAGCTCGGCGGCGGCCAGTTCTTCGACGCGCTCCGCGCGGACATGCGAGACAAGTACGACTACGTACTGCTCGACAGTCGGACGGGTCTCAGCGATGTCGCCGACATCTGCACCATCCATCTGCCGGATGTCGTGGTCGACTGCTTCACGCTGAGCCAGCAGAGCATCGAGGGTGCCGCCTCGGTGGCGCAGCAGATCGAGGAACGCCACGACCGGCGCGGCATCAGGATCCTGCCCGTCCCGATGCGGATCGAGCTCGGCGAGAGCGCCAAGGTCGAGGCCGGCCGGGCGGAGGTGCGGGCCGCCTTCGCCGGTCTGCCGCGCGACATGACGCAGGAGGAGGCCCACCAGTACCTGCTGGACGTCGAGATCCCCTACCGCCCGTTCTATGCCTTCGAGGAGACCCTGGCGTCCTTCGGCGAGCCGGCCGGGTCGCCGAGCTCCATCCTGGCGGCGTTCGAGCGCCTGACCTCCTTCATCACCGAGGGCGAGGTGACCACCTCCCCGGCCTTCGACGACAAGTTCCGGCTCACCATGCTGGAGAGGTTCACCCGCAAGAGCAGCCGGGCTCCGGCGGAGATCCTGCTCACCTATGTGTCCGAGGACCGGGCCTGGGTGGACTGGATCTACCTCGTCCTGGAGCGCGCCGGGTGCCACGTGGACACCCACTGCGTCGACGCCTCACCGGTGGGGGAACTCCAGAAGAAGATCGACTCCGCGAGCCGGACCGTGACGGTCCTGTCGTCGAACTTCACCGAGTCCCCTCGGGCGAAGCCGACCTGGCAGCTGCTCATGGACGCCCACAACTCGGGTCAGCACAGCCGGATGACGACCGTGCGGGTCGCCGAGGCGCGGTTGACCCACCCGTACAACCTGATCACCGCACTCGATCTGGGCGCGGTCGACGAACACCATGCGCTGAGCCTGCTGCTGGCGGCCCTGGAGCAGACCCTCCCACCCTCGAGCGAGCTGCCCCAACCCGTCGAGAGCAGTCCGCGGTTCCCCGGGGGTGGTCAGTCCTCCCGTCCCGTGGTCTGGAACGTGGGGCCGCGCAACGCCACCTTCACCGGTCGCGGAGGCGCACTGGAGCAGCTCCGCGACCAGCTGCTCCGGCGGGGGCAGAGCGTCGTCGTACCGCAGGCCCTGTACGGCCTGGGCGGCGTCGGCAAGACCCAGGTGGCCCTGGAGTACGCCCACCGGTTCGGGAGCGACTACGACCTCGTCTGGTGGATTTCCGCCGAGTTCAAGGACCAGGTCAACCTGTCACTCGCGGAGCTGGCGGGAAAGCTCGGGCTTTCCGTCGGTGAGAGTGTCGCCGAGGCCGCGGCCTCGGCCAGGGAGGCCCTGCGGCGGGGACATCCGTACTCTCGCTGGCTGCTGGTCTTCGACAACGCGGACGCACCAGCCGAACTCAAAGACGAACTGCCCGAGAACGGGCACGTACTGATCACTTCGCGCAACCAGGCCTGGTCGCAGCTCGCCGCACCGCTGGAGATCGACGTCTTCACCCTTGAGGAGAGCGTCGCACACCTGCGGAGGAAGGTCAGGAACATCACCCACCAGGAGGCTCTCGACGTGGGGACGGCCCTGGGATTCCTGCCGCTCGCGGTCGAGCAGGCGGCCGCCTGGCTCGACAGCACCGGTATTCCCGCACAGGACTATCTCGATCTGCTGGAGGGCCCCGAGACCGC
>JBDSTJ010000482.1:0-6042 GCA_039928335.1 Streptosporangiaceae bacterium
GGTCGTTTCCATGTCCATCGGGCATCTCCAGGGATCTCAGGGGCAGATGTCTCCAGCGTCGTTCCTTAACCATGGTTGAGGTCAAGTCCTCGGCAAGCGGAACACTACGCACCGGGTACGACAGAACGCGGCCAGCCGACCGAGATCCGGGCGACGGTTGGCATAGGGGGCGAACGGGAAGGGGCAACCCATCTCAACTTCACGTATCGGGGGATCTCGTGGACGCATCTCGGCTGGCCGAACTGCGCGCTCAGCGCACCTTTCCTGCCATCTCTCTGATCATGCCGACGCATCGCAGGCTGCCGGAGAACAAGCAGGATCCCCTACGCCTCAAGGTCCTGCTCGACGAGGCGGCCAGACAGCTGAGGGAGCTCAGGGACGGGCTGCCGCGCGGGATGGCCGACGAGGTCACCCAGAGCCTGCGGAAGGCCGCGGGAGAGGCCGACCTGGACCATGCCGCGGAGGCGCTCGTGCTGTTCGCGGCACCGGGCGGTGAGCAGCACTCATTCGTGCTGCCGCGGGTCAACGTGAGTGAACGGATCGTCATCGACACCACCTTCGTGACCCGGTATCTCGTCGCGGCGATGGAGAACACCTGGAGCTACTGGGTGCTCGTCATGTCCGAGAAGCCCACCCGGCTGTGGTCGGGGGAGGGCGAGCGGCTGACGGAGGTCGTCAACGCGTTGTTCCCGATGACCTACGAGCTGCACGACGCGGGGGAGCAGGGGTCGACTCCGGCGGCCGGCGGGGACCAGGAGGGGTTCTTCCGGCAGGTCGAGCGGGCGATGACGGAGATCCAGCAGACCGACCAGCGACCGATCATCGTGCTGGGCGTGCCCCGGTACCTGTCCTATCTCGACGAGCTCGCCACGGCCTCGGTCAAGGAGCAGGTCGTCGGGTCGATCCAGGGCAGTTTCGAACGAGCCACCGGCCCGGAACTGTCGGCCCTGGTCAACCCGGTCCTCGCGGAGGTGCAGGAGACCGCACGGCAGGCCGTCATCGCCGAACTCACCGCAGCCCGGTCCGAGCGCCGGTTCGCAGGCGGTCTCGAGGAGGTCTGGGAGCTGGCCGAGCAGGGCCGCATCGCCCACCTGATCGTCGAAGACGGCTACATCGCCTCGGCCAACCGCACCGAGACCCACCTCCTTCCGGCGGGCTCGGCCGAGGGAAGGCCGGTGGCCGATGCCGTCGACGACCTGATCGAGCAGGTCCTGGCCACCGACGGGCGGGTCGCGTTCGTCAGCGACGGGTCGCTCGCCGACTACGACCGCATCGCCGCCGTCCTCCGCTACTGAGCAGCAGCCTTCTGGGCCGGTCCACGCTCGTGGTCCCGGTCAGTCGGTCCCCGCCGGGCCGGCCCGCACGTGCAGGCGCTCGCCCTGGGGGCCGAACAGGCTGAGGACCTCCGCCGGACCGGGGCCGGGGTTGCCGAACCAGTGCGGGACATGGGTGTCGAACTCCGCGGCCTCGCCGGAGGTGAGAATGACGTCGTGCTCGCCCAGCAGGAGCCGGATCCGCCCCGACAGGATGTACATCCACTCATAGCCCTCATGGACCTGTTGCTCGTGCACCCCGTCCGGCCCGTGCGCCGGGATGATCATCTTGTAGGCCTGGAGCCCACCCGGTCGGCGCGTCAGCGGGATCATCGTCATCCCGTGCAGGGCGATCGGCCGGGCCCTGATGCGCGGATCGCCCGTCTCGGGGGCGTCCACGAGCTCGTCCAGGGGGACCTGGTGGGCGCGGGCCAGCGGAAGCAGCAGCTCCAGGGTGGGTTTGCGCTGCCCGGACTCCAACCGCGACAGGGTACTGACAGAGATCCCGGTGATGGCCGCCAGCTGCGCCAGGGTCGCGCCGCGCTGCCGGCGCAGCGCCCTGAGGCGGGGACCCACCGCTTCCAGGACCTCTTCGAAGTCACTCACCCCCCTATTCGCCGTTATGGCAACGACGTTTGTCAAATGCCCGTGCCGCGCCAGGGCACCGTGGTCACATCACGCGGGTCAGCGACTGGTCGCGATCACCACCGTGGCGTAGAGCTCCTCGGAGGTCGCCACCCGAGGGATCATGCCGTGGGCCGTGACAGTGTCCAGGGCCCGCGGGACCTGGCGTTCGCTGGTCTCGAACAGCAGGTGGCCGCCGGGGGAGAGCCAACGCGGGGCCTCGGCGGCCACCCGCCTCAGCACGTCCAGGCCGTCCGCGCCACCGTCCAGGGCCACCCGCGCCTCGTGCACACGAGCCTCCTGAGGGAGCAGGCCGATCTCGCCGGTCGGCACGTACGGGACGTTCGCCAGTAGCAACCCGACCCGGCCGCGGACCGCCGCGGGCAACGGACCGTAGAGATCGCCTTCGTAGACGTGAGCATCGGGCAGATTGCGCCGGGCACACCGCACGGCCGCAGGGTCGATATCGGCGGCGTACAACTCGATCGGATACACCGACGCGGCCATGGCCGCGCCGAGAGCACCGGTCCCACAGCAGAGGTCGACCACGACCTGGTGCGGACGGGCCAGGGTCAGGGCCTGGTCGATGAGGAACTCGGTGCGGCGGCGGGGCACGAACACACCGGGATCCACGCTGATACGCAGACCGCGGAAACCGGCCCAGCCGAGGACATGCTCGAGCGGGAGCCCGGCCACACGCCGTTCCACCATGGAGTCGAGCTCGACAGGGGTACGCGCGGTGGACAGGAGCAGTTCCGCCTCGTCCTCGGCGAACACACAACCAGCAGCGCGAAGTCGGGAGATGAGAGACACAGGAGAGCCTTCCGAATAATGCCGAAGGGTGCTCTCTCGGTCGCCTATACCGGGTGGACCGCGCGGCCGTGACGGAGGAGCACCCGGCCTGAACTGGCGTTGATAGGGCTCACCTCCTCAGTATGTCCACTGACCTGAGCCGCCCACGATACAGGAGCCGGAACGCCACGTCGTCTAGGATCGGCGAGTGGACATGCGACTGCACCCGGCGGGCGAGGAACCACGAGGACTGCCCGTACGGTACGACCCCGAACTCGACCCCTACCTCGTCTACCTGGAGTCCCTCGACAGCGCGGAGTCACGGCGCACCATGCGCGGCTGCCTGGACCTGCTGGCACGAATCGCCTTCGACGGTGCGACATCCGGGGCGAGGCAACCCTGGTGGGAACTGCGCTACCGGCACACCGCCCGGATCAGGGCGATCATGCGCGAAACGGTCGACGAGCAAGGCACACCCAAATGGTCACCGTCCTCGGTCAACAAGCACCTGGTGGCGTTGCGGAAAGTGCTCCAGACATCCTGGCGGCTCGGCCTGATGTCCGCCGAGGACTACCACCGGGCCGCGGACCTCAAATCCGTCAAGGCCGAACGCCTCCCGCACGGCCACCACGTCCCCGACCGGAACGTCGAGAAGGCCCTGCACGCGTGCGCCGCCGACCCCGGCCCCGCCGGACGCCGGGACGCCGCCCTCATCGCCGTCCTCTACAGCACCGGGGCAAGGCGGGCCGAGATCGCGGGCCTGTCCCTGGCCGACTACGACGCGGCCGAACGGTCGCTGCGCGTCCTGGGCAAGGGCGACAAGCAGCGGGTGGTGTTCCTGAACCTCGACAGCGCCGACCTGCTCGACGCCTGGGTCGTCCGGCGCGGGAACGCCCTCGGGGCCCTGTTCCCCGCTATCAACAAGGCCGGCCGGTGCATCCCCCGGCAGTCGGGGAACCGGTCGGTGCTGCCGTATCTCAGCGGCCAGGCGGTCGCGGGGATCCTGGCCAAGCGGCTCGGGCAGGCCCACGCCATGACGAGCACCCCGCACGACTTCCGCCGGACCTTCATCGGCAACATGCTGGACGAGGGCGTCGACCTGGTGACCGTGCAGCAGCTCGTCGGCCACGCCCTGCCCGGCACCACCGCCCGCTACGACCGCAGGCCCGAACGCAAACGCCGGGAAGCCGTCGACCGGCTGCGGCTGCCCGGGGCCGCACCGGGGGAGTTAGGCGGCAGCCGGGCCGGTGCGGTCGGTGGCCATCCGGACCGCGAACACGCCCAGCACACTGCCGGTGACGTAACGCTGCACCCGCAGCCAGCTCGGCCGTGCCCCGAGAAAACCGGCGAGGAAGCCGGCGGTCAGCACGAACAGCCCGTTGAAGGTCAGGGCCACGGCGATCTGGACCAGGCCGAGCAGGAAGCTCTGCTCGGCGACGTGCCCACGGCCCGGATCGACGAACTGCGGAAGCAAGGACACGTACATGATGGCGATTTTCGGGTTGAGGAGACTGGTCAGCAGACCCATCCCGAACAGCCTGCGTGGCCGGTCGACCTGCAGAGCCCGCGGCGCGAACGCCGAGGTCCCGCCGGGCCGGAGCGCCTGCCAGGCCAGCCAGCCCAGATAACCGGCCCCGGCGAGCTTCAACGCCAGATAGAGCACCGGGACCAGGGTGAACACCGCGACGATCCCGGCGGTCACCGCCGCCAGATAAACCACGAACCCCGCGGCGACCCCGGCCAGGGAAACGAATCCCGCGCGTCTGCCCTGAATGATGGACCGCGACACCAGATAGATCATATTCGGTCCCGGCGTCAGCACCATGCCCAGCGCGACGGCCGCGATCCCGGCAACTGCCTCGAATTCCACCATGGGACTCAGTATGTCCGAGGGTTCGGCCGGATGACCGCCCACCACCGGCTCGAAGCGGTCCGCGCCCACCTCCTGGAGATGACCGGCGACCCGAGCGGGGTTCCTCGCAGCCGCGCGGCTCACCACGAGCCTCTTCGAACAGCGCTACCTGAGGCCCAGGCCGTCCGGCTCAAGCCAGGATGATGTTTATGGTGGGACGCATGGCCATCGCAACGACTGACAAGGTAGACCGCCCCGAACTCCTGGAGTTCCTGCGCCCGAGACACAAGGGCCTGCTCGTCACCACCCGCTCCAGCGGCGGCCCCCAGCTGTCACCCGTGTCCTGCGGAGTCGACCGGGAAGGGCGCATCGTGATCGCGACCTACCCCGACCGGGCCAAAGCCCACAACCTCCGCCGCAACGAGCAGGTCTCGATCTGCGTCCTGTCCGACGACTGGAACGGGCCCCACGTCCAAGTCGACGGGTACGCCGAGGTCCTGGACATGCCCGAAGCACTGGAACCGCTGGTGGAGTACTTCCGGAACATCGCGGGGGAGCACCCCGACTGGGACGACTACCGCGCCGCCATGCGCCGACAGAACAAGTCGCTGATCCGCATCACCATCGATACCTGGGGGCCCATCGCGACCGGCGGATTCCCCGCGCATCTCGCGCCCCCGGCGTAACAGCGAGATCTGCACGGCCTCGATCAGGCCACCGGTGAGGTTCCCGTCCATCGCGGCGCGCCCGATCGCGTGCACGAGGGTCATGGTGTCGCGGTCCGGAGTACCGAGCATCCCGATCAGGCCCGCGTACAGGGCGATACTGCCCGAGTCACCCACGATGTCGAGCCATTTCGGGCCGGGCCTGATGCCGACGTCGGAGGCGACGACACGCGGATCCCGGTCACCGCACAGGATCGTCACCCGAGTCTGGTCGGGATGGGTGCCCGGGGCCAGCACTGCCCGCCAGCCAGGAGCGGGGACGAGCTGGTCGAAGTCGATGTCGTACAGGCCCAGCAGATGCAGGCCCTCCCGCAGGAACAGCTGGATGTGCGCGTTGGCCTGGTGTTCGACGGACTCCAGCACCGGGAAGCGCGGCTCCATCACCAGGCCTGCGGCCCCGGGGGAGTCCGGCTCCTCACCACCGATGAGCGTCGGGATCAGATTGACCTGGGACAGGATCCGGCCGACGTCGATCTCGGTGTCGCTCTCGGTCACCGTCGACGGGGCGCAGGAGGCATGGGCGAACAGGATGTTGATGATCCGCCCGCCGCCGGTACTGGGGTGCCGCACGACGAGCACGCTGACCGGTTCGGCGTCGGCGTCGGCCTGCTCCTCGCAGGCCGAGCAGTCGAAACGGCCCGGGTCCGGACCGGCCCGCAGCCCGGCGACCTTGGCCGGGCCCAGGAGGTCGAGCACCTCGTCGCCGATCCGCACATCCCTCATTATTGGACCGTAC
>JBDSTJ010000483.1:0-5441 GCA_039928335.1 Streptosporangiaceae bacterium
CGGTCGTGGTCGGATTCGCGATGTATGCGATGTCCCTCGTCATCCCGCAGTTGCTCCAGCTGCCGACGGCCACCGGGTTCGGGCTCGGCCAGTCGATGGTCGCCGCGGGACTCTGGCTGGCACCCGGCGGGATCGTGATGATCCTCGTCTCGCCGTTGTCGGCCCGGCTGTCGGCCGCGCGCGGCCCCAAGGCGTCCCTGCTGGTCGGGGCCGCGGTGATCTCCGTCGGGTACTGGCTGGGCCTGGTCATGATGGACGCGCCGTGGAAGGTCTGCATCGTCGGGATCCTGATCGCCCTCGGGATCGCCCTCGCCTACGCCGCGATGCCGGCACTGATCATGTCGGCGGTCCCGGTGTCGGAGACGGCCGCCGCCAACGGGCTCAACAGCCTGATGCGCTCGATCGGCACCTCGCTGTCGAGCGCCGTCATCGGCGTGGTCCTGGCCCACATGACCACGAGCTTCGGTGCGGGAACGGTCCCGTCGCTCGCCGGATTCCGGACCGTCTTCGTGATCGGCGGGGTCGCAGCCCTGGTGGCGCTCCTGGTCGGCCTGCTCATCCCCGGGCGCCGTACCCTCCAGCCCGCCGCCGCCCGCGACACCCCTGCCGTGGCCGTTTCCAGCGCCTGACCTCCCACTCGTGCCTGGCTGACCGGCCCCTACCCGCTGTACAGGCGGGTAGGGGCCGGTTGCCGGCCGCGGTTGCCCTGCGGGTGGGTCAGGCGTTGCTGGAGGTGGCCCAGAGGTTGATGCCGGCCTCGACCGCGTCGGTGTCGATCGCGGCGAGTTCCTCGGAGGTGAAGCCGAGGTGGTCGACGGCCGCGATGTTGTCCTCGAGCTGCTTGACGCTGCTGGCCCCGACCAGGACAGAGGTGACGCGCTCGTCGCGCAGCGCCCAGGCCAGGGCCATCTGGGCAAGGCTCTGGCCGCGCCGTCCGGCGAGGTCGTTGAGCGCGGTGACGTGCTTGAGGATCTGGTCGGTGAGGTGCTCGGGCTTGAGGAACTTGCCCACGCTCGCCCGGGACCCGTCAGGGATCCCGTGCAGGTACCGGTCGGTCAGCACACCCTGGGCCAGCGGCGAGAACGCGATACAGCCGACGCCCTCGTCGCCGAGCGTGTCGAGCAGGCCGCCCTCGATCCAGCGGTTCAGCATCGAGTAGGACGGCTGGTGGATGAGCAGCGGTGTGCCCATCTCACGCAGGATCCCGGCGGCTTCGACCGTGCGCTCGGGGGAGTAGGAGGAGATGCCCGCATAGAGCGCCCTGCCGGACCGGACGGCGTGGTCGAGCGCGCCCATGGTCTCCTCGAGCGGCGTCTGGGGGTCGAACCGGTGGCTGTAGAAGATGTCGACATAGTCGATCTCCATCCGCTTCAGCGACTGGTCGAGGCTGGAGAGCAGGTACTTGCGCGAGCCCCCTTCGCCGTACGGGCCCGGCCACATGTCATAGCCGGCCTTGGTGGAGATGACGATCTCGTCGCGGTAGGGCGCCAGGTCCTGCCCGAACAGCTTCCCGAAGTTGCTCTCGGCCGAGCCGTAGGGCGGGCCGTAGTTGTTCGCGAGATCGAAGTGGGTGACGCCGAGGTCGAAGGCCCGGCGCAGGATCGCCCGCTGGGTCTCGAGGGTCTTGGTGTCTCCGAAGTTGTGCCACAGGCCCAGAGACACCGCGGGCAGCTCCAGTCCGCTGCGGCCCGAACGGCGGTAGGGAACCCGGTCATAACGATCTTCAGCGGCGACATGACTCATGCTCACCAGCTTAGGCGCGCGAAGGTCATCAGGGGTCGGGAGGACGCCCCATTGCCCTACGATGTGTAGTACTACAAGAGGTGGTACGGGTGAAGCCGCCCCTACGCTGATCCGCTCCACGCGCTGTGTCCGTTCAGGCGGGCCGGCCCGAGACCCGGGTGACGGCGGCGGAGCCTGCCGCGCGGCCGGCGGACAGGGCGGTGGCGTCGTCGGCCCCGCCGAGATGGGCGACCAGGAATCCGGCGGCAAAGGCGTCGCCGGCCCCGGTGGAGTCGATCGCGGTAACGGGGGTACCGCCGACCCGGGCGGTGATCAGCCCGTCCCTGGCGGTCATGGCCCCGTCCCCGCCGAGTTTCACCACGGCCATCCCGTAGGACTGGCTGAGCTTGGCCGCGGCGGTCCCGGGGTCGCCTTCGCCGGTGAGCAGCACCGCTTCGCTCTGGTTGGGCAGGATCACGTCGACGCCGGCCGTCGCCTCGGTGAAGTTCGCGACCCCGAACCGGCGGAGGAACCCCGTCGAGGCGGGGTCGACACTGAGGGTCAGTCCCCGGCCCCGAGCGCGGGAGATCGCCAGGGCCGCGAGCCGCCGGCCCTGCGGCGCGAACAGCAGGTAGCCCGACAGGTGCAGATGGCCGACGCCGTCGAGCAGCGTGTCGTCCCAGTCGCCGGGGCCGAGCAGCTCCCCGGCGCCCCGGTTGGTGAGCATGGTCCGTTCCCCGGATCCGTCGACCATCACGACGATCACCGCAGTGGGGCGGTCGGGGTCGACGCTCAGCACGGGCCGTACGCCGGCGGCGATCAGCTGGGCGCGGTGCCAGTCGCCGGTGTCGGCACCGACCCGGGCCAGCAGGGTGACCGGTGCGCCGAGCGAGGCCGCCCAGGCCGCGGTGTTGGCGGCCGACCCGCCGGGCAGGACGACGATGTCCGCGGGGGTGTCGGTGCCGGCCGCCACCGGGCCCGTGTGCAGCGCGAGGACGTCGGTGACGACGTCGCCGATCACCAGCAGGCGGTTCATCGCGACCAGCACGCCGCGATCTCGGCGCCGAGCCGGACGTTGCCGCGCACCGCCGCGAGGTTGGCCTCCAGGGACGCGCCGTCGGTGTGCCGGACCAGATAGTCCAGCAGGTACGGGGTGGTCGCCTGGCCGGTGATCAGAGCCTCCTCTGCGGCTGCGAGCGCCGCGGTCAGGACCCGGTCGTGCAGGGCCGGGTCGAGCTGGTCGGCCGCGGGGACGGGGTTGGCGATCAGCAGGGCCGTCTCGGGCCCGTCGAGGTCGTCCTGCCCGGCCATGACGTCGGCGATCTGGTCGGGGGAGTCGAACGTCCAGTCCACCGGCTCACCGGAGCTGTGCAGGTAGAACCCGGGGAAGACCGCCGTGCGGTAGCCGCCGACGGTGACGTTGAGGGTCTCCAGGCGTTGCAGCGTCGCGGGGACGTCCAGGATCGACTTGACCCCGGCACAGACCACCGTGATCTTGGTACGGCTGAGCAGGTCCAGGTCGGCGGACTCGTCCCGGGACCCGACCCAGTCGCGGTGCACCCCGCCCAGGCCGCCGGTGGCGAACACCCGGATCCCGGACCGCGCGGCCAGGAAGGCCGTCGCCGAGACCGTGGTCGCGCCGCTGGCCCCGGTGCCGAGCGCGGCGGGCAGGTCGCGGTAGCCGAGCTTGCGCAGGTCCCGGTCGGTGCCGATCCGTTCCAGCTGGGCCTGGCCGAGGCCGACGTGCGGGACGCCGTCGAGCACGGCGATCGTGGCCGGCACCGCGCCGGCGTCGCGGACGATCTGTTCGAGCTCCCGGGCCACCTCGAGGTTGCGGGGCTGCGGGAGCCCGTGGGAGATGATCGTCGATTCGAGTGCGACCACGGGCGAACCGGTGGCCAGGGCGTCGCGGACTTCCTCGGACACAACGATGGACACGGCCACTTCCTCGGTTCGGGCTCGGGTTCGGGTTCGGGGGCTGCACTTGCAGGACACGCTATGCCGCCCTGACCTGGGCCGTCCAAGTGGAGATCGTCACTCTTTAATAGGGTCAGTCCTATGGATGCCTCCCTGCGGCTGCTGCGCGCCTTCCTCGTCGTCGCTGAGGAGGAGCATGTCGGCAGGGCCGCGCAACGGCTGCTGATCTCCCAGCCGTCGCTGTCCCAGGACGTCCGCCGGCTCGAGCGCGCGGCCGGAGTCGAGCTCTTCTCGCGCAGCCGCCGGGGCGTCGAGCTGACTCCGGCCGGCCGGATCTTCGCCGATGAGGTGCGGCAGGCGCTCGACCTGATCGAGCTTGGGGCCGACCAGGCGCGGCGCACGGCGGCGGCCGAACGGCCCCGGGTCTCCCTGGCCTACACGCCGAGTCTGGGCAACCGGCTGCTTCGGCTGCTGCTGCCCGAACTAGAGCGGCGCTGCCCTGACCTGGAGATCGAGGAACGTGAGCTCGACACCGGCGAGGTCGGGCCTGCGGTCGTCTCGGGCCGTTTCGACCTGGGCCTGGCCCACTGCCCGGCCCGCGCCCCCGGTCTGCGGCAGGTCGTGCTGGCCGAGGAGCCCCTCGTCGCCGCGCTCGGGTCCGGGCACCGGCTGGCGCGGCGGGGCGAACCGGTCGCGATCGCGGAACTGGCCGGGCTCGACCTGCTGCTCTGGCCGCGGGAGCTCGCCCCCGACTACCACGACCATCTGCTCCGGATCTGTGGGCAGCCCTCGGTCAGAACCGGCCCGCGGCGGGCGCTCACCCGCTCCTACCTGTTCGCCGAGGAGGGGGTGTTCGCCCTGCTCCCGGCGGGGGCCTCGGCGCAGAGCGTGCCCGGGGTGACCTTTCTTCCGCTGGAGGACGAGCGGGCCACGGCACCGCTGGTCCTGCTGAGCAGGGCGGAGGGGATCCTGCCCGAGGTCGCCCGGGTCCAGGCGCTGCTGGTGGAGGTCGTCCCGGGCCTGCTGATAGCCCGCCGGGACCGCTGGTGATCGGGCCCCGGGCGCGTCCATAGTGGGGGACATGGAACTCGACGCCGTGTTCAACGAGGCGGAGGCCCTGTGGTTCTCGGGGGATCGGGCCAGGGCGGAGCCGCTGCTCAGATATCTGGCGAAGCTGGGTCACGCCCACGCCGCGAGCCTGCTCGGGCAGCTGTGCGCCGAGGCGGGGCGGCGCGCGGAGGCCATCGGCTGGTACCGGATCGCCGCGGATCAGGGCTGGGACACCGCGCGGGTCAACCTCGCCCTGCTGATCGGGGACACCGACCGGGACGAGGCTGTGCGGCTGACCCGGGAGGCCGCCGCGGACGGCAGCGTCGAGGCCTGGCACAATCTCGGGATCTTCCTGGTGGAGGACGGCCTGCTGGCCGAAGCGGAGGGCTGCTTCCGCAGAGCGGCTGGGGGGATCTATCCGGCGGCGCGTCACCGGTTGGCCGAGTTGCTCGAGGCGACCGGGCGCAGGGTCGAGGCCGAGGCCTGGTACCGCCGTACGATCGAGGACCACGGCGGTTATCTCGACGACCGCGAGGACGCCTTCTATCCGGTGTTCACCACGGTCATGACCAACCTCGCGGGCCTGCTGGAGGCCACCGGCCGGCTGGGGGAGGCCCTGCGCTGGCATCGGGCCGCGGCCGCGCGGGGCGGCGCGGAGAGCGGGGCCGAGGCGGACCGGCTGAGCAGGGAGATCGGCTCAGCCGAGGTGTGACCTGAACGGTCCTGCGCCGTACCACTGGCCGGGCGCTGTC
>JBDSTJ010000484.1:0-19687 GCA_039928335.1 Streptosporangiaceae bacterium
CCAGCCGGGCCAGGGCCGCGCCGATGCACTGGTGCATGCCGAAGCCGAACGCGACATGGTGTCCGCGATCTCGGCGCACATCGAGCGCGTCGGGGTCGGCGAAGTGTGTGTTGTCGCGGTTGGCCGAGGCCAGCGACATCACCAGGCCCTCCCCGGCCCGGATGGTCACACCGCCGACGTCGACGTCCGCCAGTGCCAGTCGGGGCAGCCCCACCTGGATGATCGACAGGTAGCGCAGCAGCTCCTCGGCCGCCGCCCCGGCGAGCGCGGGGTCGCCCCGGAGCTGCGCGAGCTGGTCGGGGTTCCGCAGCAGGGCCAGCGTGCCCAGCGTGATCATGTTGGCGGTGGTGTCATGGCCGGCGATCAGCAGCAGCCTGGCCATCGCGACGAGGTCCGTCTCGGCCAGTTCGCCGGTGTGGACCCAGGTCGTGCAGACCCGCCCGAGCAGGTCGTCGGTCGGGTTGCTCAGCTTGGCGGCGACGAGGCCTTCCAGGTAGGCGGCGAGTCGCCCGAACGCCGCACCGGTCTCCGCACGGCTCGCGGACATGTCGAGTGCCGCGATGCTGCACTCCTGGAAGAACTCGTGGTCCTCATAGGGGACGCCCAGGAGCTGGCAGATGACCTGCGAGGGCAGGGGCAGCGCGAACTCGCGGACGAGGTCCGCCGGTGCCCCGCCCGCGACCATCCGGCCGAGCAGGTCGTCGACGGACCGTTCGACGCCCGGCCGCATCGCGGCGATCCGGCGGACGGTGAACTCGGGGGCGAGCATGCGCCGCATCCGGCCGTGGTCGGGGTCGTCCATCCGCAGGAACGACAGCGCCCCCGGGGTCGGCGGCAGCGTCAGCAGCCGAGGGAAGTCCGGGTCCGTGTCGTCCGCGCTGAACCTCCGGTCGGCCAGGACTCTCCGCACGTCCGCGTGCCGGCTGACGAGCCACTGCTCGGAGCCGTTTTTGAGGGTCACCCGGGTGGGCGGCCTCTCGCGCAATGCCGCGAACTCCGCCGGTGGGCTGAGCCTGTCCGTTCGTTTCGAGGGAATCAATGGAATCGGTGGTAGGTGCGAAGGCGAATTGCCCATGAAGCGTCGCTCCTTGTGCCCGCTCGATGTTCCTTGACCACAACAGTAAAACCTAGAAGATATGTGAGCAAGATGTGGCAGTGAGAATCTCACGGCGCGGGGCGCGGCCGGCGGAGTCGCCCGGCACGCGCCCCGGGCACGGGTCAGCTGCAGTGAATGATCAGTGAGGTGATCGCGGTGCAGGAGCGGGTGGCGCTGTCGTTCCCGGTGGCCGGGTCGGTCGGGGTGCTGGCGGTCCGGGTCGCGGTGACGGCGTAGGGGAGTCCCAGGGTCAGCAGGCCGAGGGGAACGGTGAAGTGCCGGGTGGCCGACGCTCCGCTGGCCAGGGTGGTCAGGGTGCAGGTCACCTTGCCGCCGACCGGAGTGCAGTCGCTGCTGGTGGCGGACCCCGCGGTGGGCAGGGTGGCCTTGACGGTGGCGGAGGTCAGGGCGGCCGGCCCGTGGTTGGTGACCTTCAGGACGTAGTCGATGCGGGCGTTGAGGAGGCCGGGCCGTGCGGTGGCGGTCAGGGTGACGCTGAGATCCGCGAGCGGGGCGACATAGGTGTAACGGTCGGCGGCGCTGGGCGTACTGGTCCCACCGGGGGTCGTGACCTGGACGTCCACGACCCCGGCGGGGGCGGCGGGGCTGGTCGCGGTGCAGGTCGTGGCGGAGCAGGACACCGCGGTGGCGTGGTGACCGGCACCGAAGGTGATCGCGGTGGCGCCGGCCAGGTCGGTGCCGGTGACGGTCACGGAGTCGCCGCCCGCGGTGCTGCCCGAGCTGGGACTCACCCCGGTCATCCTGGGCGCCGGCGGGTTGATGGTGGTGGTGGTCTCGGCGTAGCCGAGGTTGGTCAGGAACACCCGCGCGGTCGTGACTCCGACGGTGGCCGGCTGCGCGGTGAGGGTGACGGTCAGGTCGGTCACGCCGGGACTGTTGTCGGAGCAGTACATGGCTGCGTCGATCACCTGGCAGTTCACCCGGTCGGGGTCGTTGCTGGTGAACGCGGTGAAGGTCCCCCCGGGGTCGGTCAGGTCGACGCCGAAGTCCAGCTGACCGTTGTTGCCGGCGGCCTGCGCCGGGGCGCCGGGCACGGTGACGATATAGGCGTAGGGGGTGCCGACCGTGACCGGCCCCGCGGGGCCGGTGATCTGGACGTTGGCATCGGCGTGTGCGGGCACGGCGATCAACGCGCTGGTCAGGGCGAAGACCGCGGCGGCGGCCAGCACGCCGAGTCCGCGGCGGGTGAGCGCGAAGGGCAGGGACAAGGAGGGGCTCCTCTCGGGTACGCGCCGTCACGGCGGAACCCGGCGGGCTCCGGTTCTTGTCGATCCGTGGCGGTGCGGCACAGCCAGACGAATCGAGGCCGTTCTGGGCGCGGACCAGCGGAGTCTCCACACAGTGGGACCACGCTCGATCACCAGGAGCAGTCGCCCGTACGCCCTGCGTCGTCTCCCAGCATGGTCACATGGCGAAACTTCTCACCACAAGAAGTGAGAACTCGTGACTTAGAGGTACAGAAGCCTGTTAGGGGATATCTGGCCAGCCGATACGACGAACCCCGCAGCGCGATTTCTGACAAGGCGTGAGAAAGACCTGCTTAGGTGATTCTTCGCAGGTGGTTAATGGTCTTACACCCCATACCGCCCTTCGGTGACATCGGGGGAGCTCACTCCTCGACAGGCTCAAGCAACGGTCAGAAGAGCCTGGCGGCCCTGACGGCTTCGGGCTCTTCCAGTTCCAGCAGGTGGAGCTTGCGGGAGAGGCCGCCGGCGAAGCCGGTGAGCCTGCCGTTGCTGCCGACGACGCGGTGGCAGGGGACGACGATGGACAGCGGGTTGTGGCCGACCGCCTGGCCCACCACCTGGGCGAGGGACTTCTTTCCGAGGCGTTCGGCCAGCGCCCCGTAGGTCGTGGTCTCGCCGTAGGGGATCTCGCGGAGCATCGCCCAGACACGTTCCTGGAACGCCTCGCCGGTGGTCGCGGTGGGGAGGTCGAACTCGGTCCGGGAGCCGTCGAAGTACTCGGTCAGCTGGTTGTGCGCCGCGGTGAACAGGGGGTCGTCCCGGGGTGGGACGCGCGAGCCGAAGCTGTCCTCGGGGGGCAGATACCAGTGTTTCGGAAAGTAGATCCCACCGAGGGCACCGTCGGTGGCGACGACGGTCAACTCGCCGACGGCGGTGTCGATGAGTGCATGCCTGGTGTACATGTCCCTCCGATCTGGAAGCATCACTACTCACGTCACGGTGAGTGAGAGGTGGTTCCGTTGTGGTGATGAACGGTCAGATTCCGCCGTCCGGCACGTATTATCTGCGGCCGGCGAGCCCGACCAGGCCCGTCGCCGCGCTCCTCATGCTGGCAGGAGTACTGGCCGTCGCGGTCCTCGCGGCGCTCGGGCTCTACCGGGCCTACGGTGCGCAGAACACGGGCAGACTGGTCTCCGACGCCCCGGTGCAGGTCTTCGAGACCGCCCAGGCGATCGAGCCGAGCGAGCCGCCGCAGCGCCTCCGCCCGGTCAGCGCGGCCATCCCTGGCAGGTCGAGGTCGGCGCGGCCGCGCCCGGTGGCGACGGTCCCGGTCCAGCAGGCCAAGCCCAGGCCGAGGCACACGTCGCACACCAGCACCGCTCCCGCGTCGATCAGAGCCCTGTGCGCGAAGAAGTTCCCCCGAGACCCGCTGCTGCGCAGCGCCTGCATCAGTGTGCTGAGCCCCGGCTGAACCCTGGGTGTCGGTGGTGCCTGCCTGGACGAACCCCTGGCAGAGTCCGCCAGGTCAGCGGGCTGTCCAGGAGGGGCCGAACGCCCGGAGTGCGGTGCTGGTGATCTTTTCGGGAACGGAGCCGACGCCCTTGGAGTTCTGCCGGATGAAACCGGGTATCCGCCAGGGCCGCATCAGGGCGACGCCGCCGGCGGTCATCCGGGTGCTGTCGACCCTGCCGCCGTGCAACGCGACGATCACTGCGGCCTTGACCGGGGAGTTCAGATCGGCGGAGAGGCGTTCGGAGACCTCGCGGGCGGTCTGTTCGAGGCGGCTGACGATGTGGGCGTGCGAGCCCTTGCCGACGAACAGGCGGCCGCGCACGGCGGCGACGCCGGTTTCGGGGTCGTGGACCTGGTTTTCGACCAGCCAGACCCGGCCGGTGCCGATCACCAGATGTTGGACCGCTCCATAGTTGGGGACGACCCGGTTGTGCAGCACTCTGAAGCCGCGCATTTCGAGGAGCCGCAGTATGCGTGCGGTGCGGTCCGCGCCACTCTGTCCGCGCCGCCACACGCTGGAGGCGTGTCTGCTCCGGATCAGCAGGGCCAGGTCGACCACGAGGAACAGGACTGCGGCCAGGGCGCCGAGGCCGAGCCGGCCAAGTTTCCAGCCGACGGCCAGGAGGCCGACCGCGACCGCGATCCGGATCCTGGTTCTTCTGGCCCGCTCGGCGGACCAGAGTTGCTCGTGCACCTGCTGGGGGGAGCCGCCGACGAGTGCCGGGTTCTCCCGATAGATCGATTCACGGGTCACGTCCCTGATAGTGACCGGCGAGGCCCGTAAGAAATATGCCCTTTAGGTGATATATGGGTAGTAAAATTCATCCTCGGCGGCGAACCGCCCGTAGACCCCAGACCACGATGCCGGTGACCGGGAGCCCCACCAGGCCCCACCACACCGCCCGCCGCATCCCGTCGGCCTCCGGATCCGCCGTGATCTTCATACCGGTCGCCCGCCGGGTCCTGAGCGCCAGTCCGCCCGACGGCAGGGAATCCGTCGACGTGCCGGGGAAGCCGACGCTCAGCGCCGCCTGCGCCCACGCGCTGTTGGCGGTCAGCACGTCGAGCCGGCGCTGCATCGCTGCCGTGTCCGCCGTCAACTCGGCGATCAGCGCCCCGTCCACCCGCCCGACCGGGCCGGGCTCGCCCTGGAACCCCCGCGCGCCCCGGGGCCCGGCCGGTCCCTGCGCGCCCCGCGGTCCCTGCATGCCGCGCGGCCCGGCGGGTCCACCAGGGAAGGCGAGCGCGCCGTCGAGGGTCCGGGTGGAGGTCTCGACCTCCTCGATCCAGTAGCTGTCCGCGGTCTCGAACCGGAGTGTGAAACTGTCCAGGGCGGTGGTGCCGGCGATCTCCCTGACGATGTTCCTGCTGAGGCCGTGCCGGTCCGGTGCGTACACCTGGATCTCGAGTTCCGGGACCGTGCCGAGCAACTGCTCACCTTCGCGGACCACACTGACGTTGATCATCCGACTTTTCATCCCTCAGCCTCTCGTGACGATTCGGCTTGTATTCGTCACGATACGTGACTCGGGTGATCACAGGTCACGGGCCATCAGCACGACGTGCTCGTCCCGGTACACCTCGCCGAACCCGAGTTTGGGATAGAACTGCTGAGCCCCGGCGTTCCGGGCGTCGATCCCCAGGTGCACCCCGGGCGACCCGGTCGCGGCCAGCTCCTCCAGCAGCGCCTCCATCAGCGACCGCCCGTACCCCTTGCCCTGGGCCTGGGGCAGCAGGTCGATGTGCAGATGCGACGGATACTGCCCGAGCAGGTCCTCGCGGGCGTGGCCGGGATGGTGGATCCGCTGCATGAGCCGCTCGTCGGGAGTGGCGGGCGCGACCGGGTCGGCATACCGCCTGCGCAGCTGCGGCCACCACTCCTGTTCGCACCGCCGTTCGAACTCGCGGGTGTCCGGCGCCCCCAGCACATAGCCGAGCACCGCGCCCTCCTCCACGACCGAGGCGAACTCGGGCGTGAACCGCAGGTAGGCCCCCGCGTACACGTGTCCGAGCAGCCGGGGATCCTCATAGAGATCGCTGGCGTCCGCGCCCGCCTCCCCGGTGCGCAGGCAGATGTCGTACACCGCGTACTCGTCGTCCAGCCGGAACTTGCGAATCGACACGTGGCACCTCCCCCGAAAGATCAAGATTATGACCTTAAGGTTATCTGTGCCCGATATCTTGAGCTCATGTTCGAGCCCCTCAAGGACCCCGCCGACGGCCTCTTCGCCTACGGCACGCTGCGCATTCCCGAGGTCCTCGAGGCGCTCCTGGGCCGTGTGCCGACCCTGGACCCCGCCACGGCGGCCGGTTGGAGGGTCGCGGCGCTGCCCGGCCTGACCTACCCGGGCCTGGTCGAAGCCCCCGACGGAACCGCCGACGGGATGCTCCTGCGCGGTCTCCGCTCCGAGGAGTGGCGGATCCTGCACGAGTACGAGGAAGACCTGTACGACCTCCGCCTGGTGGCCCTGGACGGTGGCCGCCGCGCCTGGACCTATGTCTGGGTGGACGCAGCCGATGCCCACGACTGGGATCTCACCGCCTTCGACCTGCCTACCTACCTCAGGACGATGGCGGACTAGGAACGTTCGACGAGATGGTATTTGAGGCCCATGTGGGAGGGCCGGAAGCCCAGCTTCTGGTAGAAGCGGATGGCTTCCGGGCGCTGGCGGTCGCTGGTGAGCTGGACGACGCGGCAGCCGTGGGTACGGGCCTCTTCGATGGCCCAGCTGAGCATCTCCTGGCCGACGCCGCGGCCGCGGAGTTCGCCGGCGACGCGGACGCCCTCGATCTGCGCGCGTTCGCCGCCGAGGTAGGTGAGGCCGGGAATGTAGGTCAGCTGGAGCGTGCCCATGACCTCGCCGTCGATCTCGGCGACGATCAGACGGTTGTTGGGGTCGGCGTCGATGGCGTCGAATGCGGCGAGGTAGGCGTCGGTGGCGGTGGTGCTCTCCCGGGTGCTGCCCAGCACGTCGTCGGCGAGCAGTTCGACGATGGACTGGAGGTCGGCTCGTCGGGCGTCGCGGAAGATCGGTGGGGTGCGGGTCACGCCAGCAGGGTATCCGGAGCTTTTCACCGGCTTGACCTGTACTTCGTGTAACGCTCGCTTGTAGTACTACGGCTTGTAGTACTACGCTGGGTCGCATTCGGCACGCGCGAGGAGGCGCCCCCGTGAACGCAACGCTGTACCGTGACGCGGCCAACCCGCTGGCAGTACGCAAGGACAACGAAGAGCACTGGGCTGACCTGGCCGAATGCAAGGGCATCGACCCTGAGATCTTCTACCCGATCACCGAGGCGGGGCCGGCGCTGACGCAACTGGCCGAGGCGAAGACGATCTGCCGTCGCTGCCCCGTCGCCGCGGACTGTCTCGACTGGGCGCTGCGCGCCGGCGAGCCGGACGGAGTCTGGGGAGGGACCACGCCGGAAGAGCGGCGTTACCTCAGGCGATAGACGGCCCGGGAGCGGGGTACCTTGCGGTTATGACAGACCCCCGCCTGTCCGACCGCGCACGGGCAGCAGGCTCGCGCGCGGCCGGTGAACTCTCCGTCCAGGCGACCCGCGCGCTCTCGGCCGTGGCCGTCGTCGGTCTCATGCTCGCGGTGATGTGGGTCCTCGAACTGGTCGACTACGCCGGCGACGGCGTCCTGGACCAGTACGGCATCCGGTCCCGGGATTTCTCCGACCTTCCCGACATTTTCAGCGCGCCGTTCCTGCACGCCAACCTCGACCATCTCGCGGCCAACACCGTGCCGTTCGCGATTCTCGGGCTGGTCGCGGCGATCCGCGGCGTCGGCAAGTTCCTGCTGATGAACTTGATCGTCATCGTGGTCGGCGGCGTCGGCGTGTGGTTCACCGGCCCGTCCAACGCCGAGACGCTCGGCGCGAGCATCCTGGTGTTCGGGTACTTCGGCTACATCGTCGGCCGGGGCGTGTTCGAACGCCGGATCGCCGACGCCGTGATCGCCGTCGTGGTGGCGCTGTTCTACTGGACGATCCTGTACGGACTGGTCCCCAACAACGACCAGATCTCCTGGCAGGGACACCTGTTCGGCCTGATCGGCGGGCTCATCTCCTCGTTCGTCCTCAGGCGCCGTTCCCGCGCGTCCTGATCGACAGGTCCGTGACGATCCCGTCGGCCGGGGTCTCGATCGCGCCGAGGATCGCACGGGCGACCGTCGACGGCTCGATGTAGTCGGCGGACCGGTACTCCCCGCCCTCCTGGGCCCGGACCTTGCGCTGCATCTCGGTGGCGGTGCGGCCGGGGAAGACACTCGTGACCCTGATCCCGGGCTCCTCGGCGCGCAGCGAGTCGGCAAGGGCCTTGAGGCCGTGCTTGCTCGCCGCGTAGGCCGACCAGCCGGGGTTGGCACGCAGGCCCGCACCGGAGTTCACGAACACGACCTGGCCCGCGGCGGCGCGCAGCGACGGCAGCAGCAGCCGGGTCAGTTCCGCCGCGCCCACCAGATTGATCATCAACTGGTCGATCCAGTGGTCGGCGTCCTGGTCGGCGACCCGGCCCAGGTCGGTGACACCGGCGCTGTGGATCAGGCCGTCGAGCCGGGCGGGCAGGTCCACCACGGCCAGGGCGGCCTCCATCCGGCGCGGCTCGCTCAGGTCGAGCGTGATCGTCGAGATGTGCCGGCCGGGGGTGACCGGCCGGCCTGAGGCCGCCAGGTTGAATGACTGGGTCTTGCCGTAGGGCGTGGCGGCGAACTGCCCGGCCAGTCGCTGCAGCCGCTCGGGCGAGCTGCCCGCGAGGATCAGGTCGTGCCCGTGTTCGCGCAGCAGCTCGGCGGTGGCGCCGCCGATGCCCCCGGTGGCTCCGGTGATCAGATACGTCCCCATGGAAAGTCCCCTAGTTAGGCCGGAGAACCCGGGTCACACCGGCGATGAGCGCGGTGGCGAGAATCCACCCGGCTGCGATGATTCCGTACGCCAGCCACTGGGTCCACCCTGCCGGATCGAAGGCATCGCGTTGGCCGAAAGCGCTGAGCGGCAGGAGCAGATCGAGGGTGTAGGCGAGCGCGTTGAAGCTCGGCTGCTCCCCGGGCTGTTTGATCGAGTGCGGCCGGACCTGGGAGAACGTGAACGTCCCCACGGTCACCAGCAGCGCGAACCAGAACGCCGACCGCCACGGCCGGTAGCCGTAGCCGACGGTGACGTCGAGCATCCAGCTCCAGGTGCGGGTGGGCAGCGGGAGGAGTTTGCGGCGGGCCCGCAGCTTGTGGAGCAGCGTTCTGCGGGCCAGATTGTCGTTACCGTCGCGTCGGTACCAGGCGGCCAGCTGCTCGTACGGCTGGGGCCGGAAGCCTTCGGGGTCGCGGCTCACCCAGTCGATACGGCGGGCGACCGCGCCGCCGCGCAGCGACTCATACACCAGGCCCGGCATCCGCAGCTGCCGCGGCCAGACCGCCTCGCTGTCGAGGATCACCCCGACCTTGGAGTAGGCGAGGGAGACGGTGCCCTCGATCGGCAGGGCCGGGCTGAGGATCAGCTCGCTGATCTGCATGTGCGCCAGATGCAGTGCGAGATGGCCGGGATTGCTGATCTGCCCGGCCTGGTCGAAGGAGAGCGTGCCGTTGACCTGGGCGTTGCGCAGCTTGACGCTGCCGACCGAGGTGAAGCCCGCGCTGCACTCCATCGCGTCGGTGACGACGAGGTTCTGCCCGTCCAGGGCGAGCCGGCCGGGGTTGACGAGCCTGGCCCCCTGCAGGAACAGGCCACCGTTGATCCGGCTGCCGGTCAGCCGCATCCCGCCGATGATCTCGGCGTCCCGGGCGAACATCCCGGCCTCGACGGTCATCCCGCCGCTGAAGAAGGCGAACCGGTCGTCCTGGCTGGTGATCCGGGTCCCGTTCATCCGGAACCCGCCGAGCAGCTGGGCGCGCAGCAGTTGCACCTGTCCCTCGATCACCGAGCCGGACAGGCTGACGTACCCCTCGGCCCGCAGTCCCCCGCCGTCGAAACCCGGCAGGATGCAGGCCGCGAACCGCAGCTGCCGGGTCCGGGCGTTGCCGAACTCGGGCTCCTGCACCAGCACGCACCGCTCCAGCCGCAGCTCGCAGTCGACGTCGCCGCCACTCACGTTCAGGCAGCCGGTGATCAGCGCGCCCGACAGCCGGACCGCCGGGACGTGGCCCGGCGAGATCGGACAGCCGCCCAGCAGAAGCTGGGCGATCACTGTGGCCCGTACGACCGGGTCCGGGTCTCCCGTGAGGTCGACCAGGGTCCCGGTCGGATAGGCGTCCCAGAGTCGTTGTTCGTGGGGGGAGAGCGGCACGTTAGAAGAAGCCGTGCTTGCGCGAGGCCTGCTGGAGGAAGGCGTCGAGCTCCTGCTCCCAGTTGGTCTGCTCGAAGCCCTGGTGCGGCACGGTGAACCGCTGGAAGGCGTCATGGCCCTCGGAGAAGACGCCGCCGCGCTTGTCGAGCTCCAGGATGACCTCGGCCGAGTGCGGGTTGGTCACGAAGGTGACCTCGAGCTGGTTGATGCCCCGTGCGTACTGGTGCGGCGGGTGGAACTCGATCTCCTGGTAGAACGGCAGCTCCTGGTGGACGCCGTGGATCCGGCCTCGTTCGCAGTCGGCGTTGACGAAACGGAAGCCGAGGTTGGCGAAGGCCGACAGGATCCGCTCCTGGGCCGGCAGCGGGTGGACCGCGATCGGGTCGAGGTCGGTGGCGTCAACGGCGCGGGCCACCTCGAGCTCGGTGGCGACCCCGACGGTGGTGCCGCGCAGCGACTGCCCGTACATGTGGGTCAGCGGGGTCTCCCACGGAACCTGCATCTGGAACGGGAAGCTGTGCCGCGCACCCGGCTGGAGCTCGAACGGGCCGGACAGCTTGACCTTCGCGTACTTCTCGTTCTGGGTGTACTCGCTGTCGCCGGACTCCACCTCGATCCGGGTGACCAGGGCGGCGTTGATGCCGAGGATGTCGGCTGCGCGCTCCCCGCCGATCAGGTGGATGTCGCCGTGGACGATTCCGCCGGGACGGACGTTGGAGTCCCTCAGAACGGTCTCGACCGAGGGGCCACCGACGCCGAATGCGCCGAGCAGCTTCTTGAACACCATGTTGCCTCCATCGTTGCTGTCCATCAGATTTTGTCTGAGTTCCAGGGTGTTAGTCGTCCGAAAACCCCTTCTCGTTCCCTATATCGTGCGCAAAGGTGAGCCGGACCACTGCTCTCGGGGGCTTGCGAGGCATTACCACTGGGTAGCATCATGGTTAGTTACTGACCAGTACGCGGGGCGCGAGGCAACCCGCCTAGCCAGACGGGCGTCGTCATGGGGCACTACAAGAGCAACCTTCGGGACATCGAGTTCAACCTGTTCGAGGTGTTCAACCGCCAGGATCTTCTGGGCAAGGGCCCTTACGCCGACCTCGACCTGGAGACCGTCAGGGACATCCTCGGCGAGGTGAACCGCCTCGCCACCGGCCCGCTGGCCGAGTCCTTCGAGGACGCCGACCGCAACCCGCCGAAGTTCGACCCGGCGACCGGCGAGGTCGCGATGCCGGAGAGCTTCAAGAAGTCCTACAAGGCATGGATGGACGCGGAGTACTTCCGGGTCGACCTGTCCCAGGAGTTCGGCGGCCAGGGCGCACCGCGCACCCTCACCTGGGCGATCGCCGAGCAGGTGCTGGGCGCGAACCCGGCCGTCTACATGTTCTCCTCCGGCCCGGGTTTCGCCCAGATCCTGTGGAACATCGGCACCGCCGAGCAGAAGAAGTTCGCCGAGCTGGCCCTGGACCGCCAGTGGGGCGCGACCATGGTGCTGACCGAGCCCGACGCGGGCTCCGACGTCGGCGCGGGCCGGGCCAAGGCCGTGCGGCAGGCCGACGGCACCTGGCACCTTGAGGGCGTCAAGCGCTTCATCACCTCGGCCGAGCACGACATGTCCGACAACATCTTCCACCTGGTACTGGCCCGGCCCGAGGGTGCCGGGCCCGGCACCAAGGGCCTGTCGCTGTTCCTGGTCTCCAAGTACCACGTCGACCTGAACACCGGCGAGCTGGGCGAGCGCAACGGTGTCTACGTCACGAACCTTGAGAAGAAGATGGGCATCAAGGCCTCGACGACCTGCGAGCTCACCTTCGGCGAGAAGCAACCGGCCGTCGGCACCCTCGTGGGCGATGTGCACGAGGGCATCAAGCAGATGTTCCTCGTGATCGAGTACGCCCGGATGATGGTCGGCACCAAGGCCATCGCGACGCTGTCGACCGGCTATCTCAACGCGCTGGAGTACGCCAAGGAGCGCGTCCAGGGCGCGGACCTGACCCAGATGACCGACAAGGCCGCTCCGCGCGTCACGATCACCCACCACCCCGACGTGCGCCGCAGCCTGATCACCCAGAAGGCCTACGCCGAGGGCATGCGCGCCCTGGTCCTGCTGACCGCCTCCTACCAGGACGCCGTGCAGATCGCCGCGTTCGACGGCGGCCACGACAAGCAGGCCGAGGCGATCAACGACCTGCTGCTGCCGATCGTCAAGGGCTTCGGCTCCGAGCGGTCCTACGCCCTGCTCGGGGCGGAGTCGCTGCAGACCCTGGGCGGTTCGGGCTTCCTGCAGGAGTACCCGATCGAGCAGTACATCCGGGACTCCAAGATCGACACGCTGTACGAGGGCACCACCGCGATCCAGGGTCTCGACCTGTTCTTCCGCAAGATCCTCCGGGACCAGGGTGCGACCCTCAACGTGCTGTTCGATGAGGTCAAGGCGTTCGCGGCCTCCGGCGCGGGCAACGGCCGGCTCAAGGCCGAGCGGGCCCTGCTCGGCCAGGCCGTCGCCGACGTCGAGGGCATCCTCGGTGCGATGGTCAAGTCCGCGGTGGGGTCCCTGGAGGCTCCCAAGGAGATCTACAAGGTCGGCCTCAACTCGACCCGGCTGCTGCTGGCCCTCGGCGACACCATCGTGTCCTGGCTGCTGCTCCGCCAGGCCGAGGTCGCGCTGACCAAGCTCGGCGGCGACGTTTCCGAAGCCGACGAGGCCTTCTACACCGGCAAGATCGCGGCGGCCCAGTTCTTCGCCGCCAACATCCTGCCGCGCCTGTCCGCGGACCGCCTGATGGCCGAGAACACCACCCTCGACCTGATGGATCTCCCGGAAGCCGCCTTCTGAGCGGTTCGTCAAGTGCAACAAGCCCCCTGCCGTCACGGCAGGGGGCTTGTTGCATCTCGGTGACGGAAGCCGGATCGGAAGATCAAAGGTCTGGTGCGGGGCGGCCCTGCGGCGCTTTACTTGGTGACGACGGGTGGTCACTGAGCGGAGGAGCACGCGTGGGCATAGGGATCAGCATCTTCACCATCACTCTGGGGGCGATCCTCAAGTTTGCGATCACTGCCCATCCATCGTCGGTCGACATCAACATGATCGGCGTGATCCTGATGATCGTTGGCGGGGTGTCGATCATCCTCCAGATCGTCTTCATGAACCGGATGGTCGAGGGCCCCCGACGTACCGGCAATGGTTTGAGTGGCCGTGACACGTCCTATGACGGTGACGACTAAGCACTGCCCGCTCGGGTAGATCTCCTGGAAGATCGTGGCGCACCGCATGTGATTTGTGCCACGATGGCCGAAATAGACCCCCTGGCCCCACCGCGATCCGGTGGCGATGGGGTCTTCCAGCCGGCCGCTGCGGCAACCCCGCAGCCGGTCTCCAGGAAGGAGAATCGGAGTGACTGTCGAAGCTCACACCGTTCAGGACTCAGAGCTCGTCCAGCTCCTCACCCCCGAGGGCGAACGCCTCGAACATCCCGACTACCCGCTGTCGCTGACCGACCAGCAGATCCGTGACCTGTACCGCGATCTGGTGATCGTCCGGGCGCTGGACCTCGAAGCGGTGGCCCTCACCCGGCGGGGCGAGATGGGCCTGTGGCCCTCGCTACTGGGCCAGGAGGCCGCCCAGGTCGGCTCCGGCCGCGCCCTCGGCACCAGCGACATGGTCTTCCCGACCTACCGCGAGCACGGCGTCGCGTGGTGCCGCGACCTGCCGCTGATCAACGTCCTCGGACTGTTCCGGGGCGTCAACCACGGCGGCTGGGACCCCAAGGAGCACGGGTTCCACCTCTACACCATCGTCATCGGCTCGCAGGCCCTGCACGCCACCGGCTACGCCATGGGCATCCAGCGCGACGGCCACCACGGCAACGGCATCGGCGACGCGACCATCGCCTACTTCGGCGACGGGGCGACCTCGCAGGGCGACACCAACGAGGCCTTCGTGTGGGCTTCGGTCTACAACGCGCCGATCGTGTTCTTCTGCCAGAACAACCAGTGGGCGATCTCCGAGCCGCTGGAACGGCAGACCAAGATCCCGCTGTACCGGCGGGCCCAGGGCTTCGGCTTCCCCGGCATCAGGGTCGACGGCAACGACGTGCTGGCCTGCCTGGCCGTGACCCGCCGTGCCCTCGACAGCGCCAGGACCGGCAACGGGCCGACCCTGATCGAGGCCTTCACCTACCGGATGGGCGCACACACCACCACCGACGACCCCACCAGATACCGGCACTCCGACGAACTCGAGGCCTGGAAACTCAAGGACCCCATCGCCCGGCTCCGCGCCTATCTGTCGCGCAGCGGCCTGGCCAAGGGGCCCTACTTCGAGGAGATCGACGCCGAGGCCAAGCAGAAGGCCAAGGAGCTCAGGGAAGAACTCCTCGCGCTGCCCGACCCGCCGACCTCGGCGCTGTTCGAGCAGATCTACGCGACCCCGCACACGCTCATGACCGAGGAGCAGGCGGCCTACGAGGCATACCTGGCAGGCTTCGATGACTGAGGTTGTGGCGTCCGCCGAGACGCTTACCCTGGCCAAGGCGCTCAACGCGGCCATGCGCCGGTCCCTGGCCGACGACCCGCAGGTCCTGATCATGGGGGAGGACGTCGGCAAACTGGGCGGGGTCTTCCGGGTCACCGACGGGCTGCAGAAGGAGTTCGGCGAGGACCGGGTCATCGACACCCCCCTGGCCGAGTCCGGGATCATCGGGACCGCGATCGGGATGGCGCTGCGCGGCTACAAGCCGGTCTGCGAGATCCAGTTCGACGGGTTCGTGTTCCCGGCCTTCGACCAGATCGTCACCCAGCTCGCCAAGATGCACTTGCGGTCGCTGGGCAACATCCAGATGCCGGTGGTCGTGCGGATCCCGTTCGGCGGCGGTATCGGCGCGGTCGAGCACCACAGCGAGTCGCCCGAGGCCTATTTCGCCCACACCGCCGGCCTGCGGGTGATGGCCTGTTCCAACCCGGCCGACGCCTACTCGATGCTCCAGCAGGCCATCGCCTGCCCCGACCCGGTCGTGTTCTTCGAGCCCAAGCGTCGCTACTGGGACAAGATGCCGGTCGACCTCAACGCCCCCGGCGTGCCGATGGGCGAGGCCGTGACCGTCCGTCCCGGCACCGACGCGACCGTGCTGGCCTACGGGCCGATGGTCAAGACCTGCCTGGAGGCCGCCGAGGCCTGGGACCGGTCGGTGGAGGTCATCGACCTGCGCTCGCTGTCGCCGCTGGACATGGCGACCGTCAACGCCTCGGTCCAGCGCACCGGCCGTTGCGTGATCGTGCACGAGGCGCCGGTCTTCGGCGGGCTCGGCGGTGAGATCGCCGCCCGGGTCACCGAGACCTGCTTCTACCGGCTGGAGGCCCCGGTCCTGCGGGTCGGCGGCTTCGCGACGCCCTACCCCTCGTCCCGGCTCGAGGACCACTTCCTGCCCGACCTGGACCGGGTGCTCGACGCCCTGGATCGGACGTTCTCATGGTGAAGCACTTCAAGCTGCCGGACGTCGGCGAGGGGCTGACCGAGGCCGACATCGTCAAGTGGCACGTCGCGGTCGGCGACGCCGTCGAGATCAACCAGATCATCATCGAGATCGAGACGGCCAAGGCGATCGTCGAGCTGCCCTGCCCGTTCGAGGGCGTCGTCGCGGAGCTGCTGGTCGCCGAGGGCGAGACCGTCGACGTGGGCACCCCGATCATCGGTGTCACCGTCGCCGGTGAGGAGCCCGCACCGCCCGCCGCCCCGCCCGCTCTGGCCGGCCCGGTCGAGGAGCTCCCGCCCTCGCCCGCGGCCGACCCCGGCACCCACTTCGGCCCCACGGTCGGCCCGGCCGCCGAACCGCCCAAACGGACCCCGGTCCTGGTCGGCTACGGGGTCAAGCCCGGGGCGACCAAGCGCCGGGCCCGCAAGGACCCCACCACCACCACCCACCCGCCCCGCCGCGAGAACGCCCAGACCCTCGCCAAACCGCCCGTCCGCAAGCTCGCCAAGGACCTCGGCGTCGACCTGAGCACTCTGGTCGGCTCCGGCCCCGCCGGTTCGATCACCCGGGACGACGTCCGCGCCGCGACCACCGGCCCGGCCCGGCTCAACGGCGCAACGACGACGGCCGGCTCCCCGACCGAGATCGGTGAGTTCGTTCCCGCCTGGGCCGCGAGCCCGCCTGGCGACTCCGCGGCCACCGTGCCGCCAGTGCCGTCAGCGTCGGTCCGGGCCGAGGAGCGGGTCCCGGTCAGGGGGGTCCGCAAGGCCACGGCCGCCGCGATGGTCAAGTCGGCCTTCACCGCCCCGCACGTCACCGAGTTCCTGCAGGTGGACGTCACCGGATCGATGAAGGCCGTGGCCCGGCTGCGGGTCATGCCCGAGTTCGCTGAGGTCCGGGTCGGCCCGCTGCTGCTGGTGGCCCGTGCCCTGGTCCTGGCGGCCGGCCGGTACCCGATGATCAACTCGACCTGGGCGGACCAGGAGATCGTCGTGAAGCCGTACGTGCACCTGGGGATCGCGGTCGCCGCCGACCGGGGCCTGATCGTCCCCAACGTCAAGGACGCGCACTCCCTGAGCCTCCCCGAGCTCGCCAGGGCCCTCCAGGAGCTCGCCGGGACCGCCCGCCAGGGCAGGAGCACCCCCCGGGACCTGGCCGACGGCACGATCACGATCACGAACGTGGGTGTGTTCGGCGTCGATGCCGGCACCCCGATCCTGATGCCCGGCGAGGCCGCGATCCTGGCGTTCGGCCAGATCCGCGACCTGCCCTGGGTACACAAGGGCAAGATCAAGATCCGTAAGGTCACCACCCTGTCCCTCTCCTTCGACCACCGCATGGTCGACGGCCAACTGGGCTCCGCCGTTCTCAAGGACGTCGCGGGAATGCTCGAAGATCCGTTGAGAATGCTCGCCTACTGAGCCGGAAAGGGGGGCTCCGGCCCCCCTTTTGGCTTTTTCGGGCAGCCGCTACTAGCTTGAAGTGAGGCCTTTCCAGGTCCTCCCGGACGAGAGCCCGCCGTACCCGGCCCGCAAGACGGCGCGCAGAATATGATCATCATGGATCAGATCGTTCAGATCGTCGGCGCTCTGCTCGTTCTCGCCGCCTTCGTCGCAGCCCAGGCCAAGGTGCTCGACACCCGCTCCCGGCTCTACCTGACCCTCAACCTCGTCGGCTCGGCCGCGCTCGCCGTGCTGGCCCTGCTCGGGCGAGACTGGGGCTTCCTCCTCCTGGAGGGCAGCTGGGCCCTCGTGTCGGCGGGGTCCCTACTCACGGGAGAGCGCGCGGCTCGCGCCGGCCGCCACCGTCAGACCGAGGAGCAGACCGGCCGCGACCAGCAGGTTCGCGACGATCTGGTAGACCCCGGCCGGTGAGAACTCGACCTCCTGCCCCAGCGACCCGATCGGTAGCAGCAGGTCAAGGGTGTAGAAGAACGCGTTGAAGTGCGGTTTGTGCCCGTCGTCCAGAACCGCCGGCGGCCGCAGCGTGAACACGGCCGTCCCGACGGCCTGCAGGGCGATCAGCCAGGTGGCTGCCTGGAACGGTCGGTAGCCGTAACCGACCAGTACGTCCTGCAGGTAACCGACACCCTTGCGCACCAGCGACTGGGTCTTGCGCCGGTCCCGGAGCTTTGCCAGCAGCACGTTGCGGCCCTCGGCGTCGAGCCCGATCGTCCGGTAGGTGGCCGCGAGCCGCTCGTAGGGCTGCGGCTGGTAGCCGTCCTTGTCCCGCCGGATCCAGTCCAGGCGCTGCCTGGCGGAGAGCGGCGGCTCCAGCGTCTCATAGGCGAGCCCGTCGAGCTGGAGCCGCGCCGCCCAGGTCACCGGGTCGTCGCGCAGCAGATTGATCTTGGCGTACGAGAAGTCGACGAGTCCCTCGACGGGTACGGCCGGCCGCAGCACCAGCTCCTCGGCGGTCAGCCGCTGCACGCTCAGGGCGGTTCCCTCGGGGTTGACCAGCTTGGCCCCCTTGAAACTGAGCTGACCGTCGATCCTGGCGCCCGCGAAGCTGGCCTCGCCCTGGCAGACGAAGCCCTCCGAGCAGTACACATCGGTGTCCACGACCAGGTCGTCGGCGTTCAGCGCGAGCCCGCCCCGGTGCGACAGCGACGCCCCGACGAGCGACAGGTAGCCGCCGACCCGCGCGCCCCGCAGCCGGACCGCGCCCTCGGCGACGAACCCGCCGTCGCAGAACATGTTGGAGGCCACCTCGAGCCGGGAGGCATACAGCGCGGACCCGCCCGGGTTGCTGAGCTTGGCCTGCCGGAAGATCAGCTGGCCGCCGACCCGCGCGCCCGGCAGCCGCACCTCACCCTGGGCCTCGAAGCCCTGGTTGCAGTAGACGTTCGCGTCCACCTGGAGCCGGTCGCCGAGCAGGGCGTCGCCGTCCGGGTTGAGCAGTTTGGCCCCGGTCAGGTTGAGAATGCCGCTGATGTGCGCCCCGTCGACCCACAGGCCGTTGCGGACCACGCTGCCCTCGAGCCAGAGATGCCCGTCGATCCGGGCGCCTGAGGCGACCAGACCAGGTAGCTGGCACCGCATCAGGTGCACGGAGTGGAGCTGCGCCCAGTACAGGTGCGGGGGCTCCTCGAAGACGCACTCGGTCAGCGCCAGCGGCACCGTGACCTGGGCGTGCCCCAGGTTGAGCGACTCGCTGATGTAGGCCCCGCTGAGCCGGACGGCCGCGACCTGGCCGGGCTCGGGCTCACGGGCCCCGTTGAGCAGCGCGACCACCACCTCGGCCCGGACCCGGCGGGCCGCGCCCCACTGGGAGGCCTGGGTGGTGTCGGTCCCGCCACCGCCGGAGAGGTCGACCGGCTCACCGGAGGGGAAGGCGTCCCAGAGTCTGCGTTCGGGGGGAGTCAGGTCGGCGACGTTCAAGGGGGTCTCCCGGGGCGAAGCTGGTGGGGGGTAGAGCAGGCGGTGACCTGCGGACTGCCGTCGGTGCCGTACGCTTCGGTGCCGTAAAGACTATTTCAGTGATCAGCCGTGGGCACAGTCCACGCAGGGGGGAAACGCCGTGGCGCGCGTCGTAGTCGACGTCATGCTGAAGCCGGAGATCCTCGACCCGCAGGGTCAGGCGATCGCCCGGAAGCTGCCGCAGCTGGGCTTCGAGGGCGTGACCGCCGTCCGCCAGGGCAAGCGGTTCGAGGTCGAGCTCGACGGTCCGGCCGACGAGGCCGCGCTGGAACGGGTGCGCGAGCTCGCCGAGACGCTGCTCGCCAACCCGGTCATTGAGACCTTCGAGGTACGAGCGGAATAAGACCCGTGAGAACGGCGGGTGATTGGTCCGTTCCAACATTGTCCGGTGTCCAAAGAGTCGGCCGACCCGCGATTACCACAGTTCTCTCGGGGAACTGTTAACTTCGTCCGACTTTTCCAACGGCACCGGGGACCACCCCGGAGCCCAGAGGTGGGCCTGGTGGACATGAAGTTCTCGCTTGCCTTGCCCCGTGAGGCGATGAGCGTCCCGGTCATCCGCCGGGTGCTCGGTGACGCGCTTCGCGGGCTCGGCGTGTCCGAAGACTGCATCAGTGACATTCTCGTGGCTGCTTCTGAAGCATGCACCAATGTCGTCCGGCATTCAACGATGGCCGAGTACGAAGTTGTCGGCAGTATTG
>JBDSTJ010000485.1:0-8824 GCA_039928335.1 Streptosporangiaceae bacterium
TCGGCTACGGCGATGACCAGATCGCCGCCCTCCGCGAGGCCGGAGCATTCGGAGCCTAGAACGCCCTGCGCAGGTCGTTCTTGAGGACCTTGCCCGCGGCGTTCACCGGTAGTCCGGCGACGATGCGGACGTGCCTGGGGACCTTGTAGTTGGCCATCTGCTCCCGGGCCCAGCCGGTCAGTTCGGCCTCGGTGAGGGTGGCGCCTCTGCGGACGACGACGAAGGCCACCCCGACCTCGCCCATCCGCGGGTCGGGTACGCCGATGACCGCGCTCTGGGCGACGGCCGGGTGCCCGTCGAGGATCTTCTCGATCTCCGCCGGGTAGGCGTTGAAGCCGCCCACGATGTACATGTCCTTGATCCGGTCGGTGATGCGGACCCGGCCGTCGGCGTCGACCACGCCGATGTCGCCGGTGTGCAGCCAGCCGTCGGCGTCGACGGTGGCGGCGGTCTCGGAGTCCTCTCCGTAGTAGCCCTTCATCACGGTGTAGCCCCGGACCAGGATCTCGCCTGCTGTGCCCGGCTCCACGGGTCGGCCGCCGGGGTCGACGACGGCGAGTTCGAGGCCGGGAAGAGGGTGGCCTGCCGTGGTCGCGACGACCTCCAGCGGGTCGTCATAGCGGCACATCGACACGATCGCGCACGACTCGGTCAGGCCGTATCCGGTGACGATGTGCGCGAAGCCCAGTTCGTCCCTGATCCGGTACAGGATGCTGGGCGGCACGCTCGCCGCGCCGGTCACGGCCAGGCGCAGGTGGGACACACCGTCCGCGGAGAAGTCGGGATGTTCCAGCATCGTCTGGTAGAGGGTGGGCGTGCCGGGCAGTACCGTCACCCGCTCCTTCCGGACGACCTCGAGCACGTGCGGGACGTCGAGGGTGCGCTCGGGCAGAATGGTGGCGCCCACGATGAGTGAGGCGAGCCACCCGGCCTTGTAGCCGAAGCCGTGGAAGAACGGGTTGACGATCAGGTAGCGGTCGGCCTCGCGCAGTCCGACGACCTCGGCCCAGACCGAGTAGGCGCGCAGGGTCTGGGCGTGCGTGGACATCGCGCCCTTGGGGTTGCCGGTCGTGCCGGAGGTGAACAGCATGTCGGAGAGATCGTCGGGTCCGACCGCGGCGGCCCTTCGATCGGCCTGCTCCGCGGCGACCGAGGCTCCCGCAGCGGTGAACTCCGCCCAGGTGACGAGCCGGTCACGGGGGCCGCCGTTCAGGAGGACGACCTGTTCCAGCCGGGGGAGTCCGGCGTAGGGCCGTTCCTGGTCCGGCCCGCCCGCCGCCGCCTCCAGGGAGGCGGGATAGTCGCGGCCCAGGAAGTCACCGATGACGCAGAGGATCCTGGCTTCGCTCTTGGCCAGGACATAGGCCGCCTCGGGCCCCTGGAACCGGGTGTTCAACGGGACGAGGACCCCGCCGACCCGCTGCAGGCCGAGGGCGGCCACGATCCACCGCGCGGTGTTGGGCGACCAGACCGCGACCCGGTCGCCGTGGGCCAGCCCGGCGGCGAGGAAGGCGCGGGCGGCCTCGGTGACCGCGGCCTCGAGGTCGGCGTAGCTCAGCCGCAGGTCGCCGTCAACGATCGCCTCGGCCGGTCCGAGCCTGCGGGCGGCGTCGGCGAGCAGGCCACCGGTGGTGCCCCAGCGCAGGTCTCCGCGCGGGTCGGTGAAGCCGTGAGAAGCCTGGAGCACTGCTGCCTCCGGAACGTGGTCGGAAGGGGAAGACATGAGGGCCTATCTTGAATAACATATACATTCTATAAGGTCGAGCGGCCCGGTCCGGGTACTGAGCTCGTCTTCGACGTCTGGAGGAACCATGGCCCGCCTTCTCGAGGGCAAGATCGCCATCGTGACCGGTGCCGCGCACGGCATCGGCCGGGGACACGCGCTGGAGCTGGCCAGGCACGGAGCCACAGTGGTGGTGGCGGACCCGGGCACGAGCGTGGCCGGTGACGGGACCGGCGCCGACGCCGACGAGGTTGCCGAGCTCATCGTCAAGCGCGGCGGCACCGCGATCGCCGACTACGCCGACATCGCCGACGAGGCCCAGGCCGGCGCGCTGGTCGACCGGACCGTCGCGGAGTTCGGCCGGCTCGACATCGTCGTCAACAACGCCGGGATCGCCCGGGACAGGGTCATCTGGAACATGACGCCCGAGGACTTCGACTCGGTGATGCGCGTGCACGTGCGGGGAACCTGGCTGATGACCCACCTCGTCGCCAGGCACTGGCGGGCGCGGGCCAAGGCCGGCGAGCGGACCACCGGCCGGGTGATCAACACGACCTCTGGCGCGGGCCTCAGCGGCAACTTCGGCCAGTCCAACTACGCGACGGCCAAGGCCGCGATCGTGGGCCTGACGCTGACGACCAGCCTGGAGCTCTACAAGCTCGGCGTCACCGTCAACGCCGTCGGTCCCGGCGGAATGACCCGGCTGACCGCGTCGATGAGCCCCGAGCTCACCGCCTTCGAACCCGACGACCTGGGCGAGGAGGAGTACCACCCGATGGACCCGGCCGGCAGTTCCCCGCTGGTGGCCTGGCTGGCCAGCGACGAGGCCCAGCACGTGACCGGACAGGTGATCCGGGTCATCCACGACAGGATCCACCTGATGGGCGGCTGGCACGAGGCCGTTACCATCGCGAGCGGTGAGAAGAGATGGGACGCCACCACCCTCGGCATGCGCCTGGCCACCGACCTCTTCGGCACGCGGGCCCCCGGCCTGCGCTGACCGCGCCCCTCACCCGAACGGAGACACACCGGTGGAGCTGCAGGACACCTCAGAACTCGCCGCCTTCCGCGCCCAGGCGCGCGCCTGGCTCGCCGACAGCACCCGGGGCCATGCCGGCACGGTGCGGCACCGGCTGCACTTCGAGTCCGCGGACTCGGCCGAGGAGTACGAGCGGGCCGAGGCCGCCAGCGCCCGAGCGGCCCAGGCCTGGCAGGCCCGGCTGGACGACGGCGGCTGGGCCGGCGTCTCCTGGCCGCAGCGGTTCGGGGGACGGGGCGGCACGCCCGCCCAGGAGGCCGTCTTCGCCGAGGAGTCGGAGCGCTCCGGAGTCTCCACCGGGCCGCTGCTGATCGGCCTGAAGATGGTCGGGCCGACGCTGATGAGCCATGGCACCCCCGAGCAGTGCGCCGGGCACCTGCCGCCGCTGCTGAGCGGGCAGCGGCTCTGGTGCCAGCTCTACAGCGAGCCCGAGGCGGGCTCGGATCTGGCCGCCCTCCGCACCCGCGCGGTCCTCGACCCCGAGACCGGCGACTGGATCGTGACGGGGCAGAAGGTCTGGACCTCCAGCGCCCGGGTCGCCGACTGGGCGATCCTGCTCGCCAGGACGAACCCGGACAAGCCCAAGCACCGGGGCATCACCTACTTCCTGCTCGACATGCGGACGCCCGGCATCGAGGTCCGGCCGCTGCGCCAGATCAACGGCTCCTACCACTTCAACGAGGTCTTCCTCGACCAGGTCCGGATCCCCGCGGCCAACGTCGTGGGTGAGGTGGACGCCGGCTGGACCGTCGTGCACACCACCCTCGCCGCGGAGCGCGCGATGATCGGGGGCGGTGGTGGGGACAAGGGCAGGGCGCTGCTCGAACTCGCCAGTTCGCTGGGCCGGGACACCGACCCGCTGGTCCGCCAGCGCATCGCCGCGGTTTTCACGCTCGATGAGATCCTGCGCTTCCTGGGCCTGCGCATGCGCGCGGGCCTGGCGCGTGGCGTGCCGCCGGGCCCCGAGGCCTCGATCCTCAAACTGCTGGTGGCCCAGCGCGCGCACCAGGCGGCGGAGACGGCCCTGACCATCGAGGCGTCCGCCGGGCTCCTGCTCGCCGAGGACGCGCCCCTGGGCGGGGAGTGGCAGCAGCAGTTGCTCACCGCGCAGGGGCTGCGCATCGGCGGCGGCACCGACTTCATCCAGCGCAACGCGATCGCCCAGCGCATCCTCGGCCTGCCGCAGGAGCGTCCGGCCGACCGGGACGTACCGTTCCGGGAACTGATCTCACCGCGATCCGAGAGGACCTGACCGATGGCCATGAACGCCGCGCAGCCGATCATCGACACGATGATCGGGTTCCCCCTGCGTGATCCGAACGCCACCTATGACTTCATCACCCGGCAGACCAAGGACGAGGAGTCCCGGCACGAGCTCACGATGCCGGCCGGCTACATGTTCAAGGACGTGCCCGACCACGAGCGGATCCCCGACCTCGATCCGGTCGCGGTGACCCTGGCCGAGATGGACCGGCACGGGATCACCGTGGGGCTGGTCGGCGTCCGGAGCGAGGAGGGCGGCCGGGCGGTGGCCCAGCATCCCGACCGGTTCGCCGGCTGCCTGTCGGTCGACCCCAACCAGGGCATGGACGCGGTCCGGGAGATCACCAGGCTGCACGCCGAGGTCGGCCTCCGGGCCGTGGACGTGTTCCCCGCCGGGACCTTCCCGCAAGTGGCCATCAACGACAAGAAGATGTACCCGATCTACGCCAAGTGCGTGGAGCTCGGCCTGCCGATCTTCGTGTGCGCGGGCATCCCCGGCCCCCGGGTGCCGTTCGGCCCGCAGCGGGTGGAGTATCTCGACGAGGTCATGTTCGACTTCCCCGAGCTCGTCCTGGTCACCCGGCACGGGTGCGAACCCTGGACGGAGCTGGCGGTCAAACTGATGCTCAAGTGGCCCAACCTCTACTACTCCACCAGCGCGTTCGCGCCACGCTACTACCCGGCGGACATCGTCGACTATGCCAACTCGCGGGGCGCGCACAAGATCATCTACGCGGGCTACTATCCGATGGGCCTGACGCTCGACCGCATCATGACCGAGCTTCCGTCGGTGCCGTTCAAGGACGAGGTATGGCCCCAGTTCCTGCACGACAACGCCGCCCGGGTGCTCGGGCTCGGCTGAGCCTTACCGGGACTGCGCCTGGAGTTCCCCGACCAGCCTGTCGCGGTGCTGGTCGGGGTCGCCGAACAGCAGCTGGGAGCTCTTGGCCCGGCGGAAGTACAGGTGCGCCGGGTGCTCCCAGGTGACGCCGATGCCGCCGAGCAACTGGATGCTCTCCGTCGCGACCCGCATGTAGGCGTCGGTGCAGTAGGCCTTGGCCAGAGCGGCCGCGGTGGAGAACTCCGGGCCGCCCTCCGCCGCGGACCACAGCGCGTAGTGGGCGGCCGCGCGCGCCGACTCCACCTGGACGTACAGGTCCGCGCAGGCGTGCTGCACCGCCTGGAACGCCCCGATCTGCCGGCCGAACTGGAACCGGTTGCGGACGTGCTCGATGGTGATCTCCAGGAGGTGTTGCGCACCGCCGACGGCCTCGACGGCGATGCCCACGGCCGCCTGTTCCAGGACCTGAGCCAGGATCTGCGGGCCCGCGTCGCTGCGCCCGACCGGTCGCGCCGAGGCGCCGTCGAACTCCAGCCGGGCCAGCCGCCGGGTGGCGTCGAGAGTCCGGAGCGGCGTGCGGGTCAGCCCGACCGCGTCACCGCTGACGGCGTACAGCCCGATGCCCTTCTCGCCTCTGGCGGTGACCAGGACGAGGTCGGCGAGAGCGCCGTCCAGGACCAGGTCCTTGGTGCCGTGCAGCAGCCAACTGCCAGCGGAGCGGCGCACCACGGTCTCCGCCGCCGGTTCGTCCCATGGGCGGCCGGACTCGCTGAAGGCCAGCGTCGCGATGGTCACGCCGCAGGCGATGCCCGGCAGCAGTTCCCGGGCGAAGCCGGCGTCCTCGGCGCGCAGGATGGCCTGGACGGCCAGCACGGCGGTGGACAGGTAGGGCGCGCACAGCAGCGCGTGCCCCATCTCCTCCAGCACGATCCCGGTCTCGATCGGTCCGGCCGCCGCGCCGCCGTACTCCTCGGGGACGGCGAGTCCCGGCAACCCGAGTTGCTCGCCCATCCGGGACCAGACCTTGGCGTCGTATCCGCTCGAGGTCTCCATCAGCCGGCGGACCTCTGCTTCCGGTGAGGCCCCGGCGAGGAACGCCCGGACGGTTCGCCGGAGTTCCTCCTGCTCGTCGCTGAAGGTCAGGTCCATGCTGTCGTCCTCGCGCTGGTCGTGCCATGGCCGGGTGGGCGTCAGTCCTGCTTGAGCAGGGGGGAGTGGGTGTTGGACGGCCACCTGGGCCGGTGGTAGCCGCGAAAGTGCAGTTCGCCACCGCGCAGCTCCCGGATGGTGAGGAAGTCGCCCTTGTAACCGCGGTGGTCGTACTCCGCGAAGGTCAGGTAGCAGCCTGGGCCCCCGTTGGTGCAGGGCATCCACTTGATCTTCTCAAGGCCGATCTTGACCTCTTCCGGGGTGGCGATCCGGGCGTTGCCGATGCCGTGGATCGCGGCCCGCGCGGTGTCGTAGGACAGCGCGACCACGACGTTGCGGCTCACCCGGCCGAACCGGGCCTCGAACCGCTCCAGCATGGCCTCGTAGTTGGGGCTGGCGCCGTCCTCGCCGAGCTGGTCGACCCCGTGCCAGCCCTCGAGGCCCTCGGCCCAGGCGTTGGAGTTGGAGTAGAACATGAACGCGGTGCCCATGAAGCGGGGCGGGTCCCAGTCGAGGCTCTTGAACGCCTCGGCGAAGCGGAAGGTCGAGTAGCCGTATCCCATGTAGACGATCGACTGGGCGCCCTGCTCGCGCATCGTGGCCAGGTGCTTGTCGAAGTCGCGGGGGTTGGGGCCGAGCTCGACCTCCTTGATGATCTCAAGGCCGTACTGGCGGGCGGCCGAGCGGAAGTAGTCGGAGTAGAGGTCGCCGGAGGAGCCCTGCTCCCAGAAGAAGCCGACCTTCTCGTACTTGTTCTCGGCGCACCAGCTGGCCGCCATGCCGCCCTCGGTCGGGATGTCGCCGTTGGCGACGGTGAAGCAGTACTCGCCGAAGAAACGGGTGGTCCCGGTCCAGCCGAGACAGGCCACCCGGGTCCGGTTGACCGTCTCGCAGAGGTTGACGGAGTTGTCGGAGATGAACGGGCCGATCACCACCACGCAGCCCGCGTCCACCAGCTGCTGGTAGCCCTTGCGCACCTTCAGGTAGTTCTCCCGGGGCAGGCCGCGGGCGTCGACGGTCACGATCTCGACCGGCCGGTCGTAGACGCCCTCGTTGAGCGCGTCCTCGACGGCCAGGATGATCGGGTCCATCAGGTCCGCGGTGAGCTGGCCCAGGTCCATGTCGATCAGTACGCCGATCTTGACCGGCTCGAACGGGTCGCCCTGGCCCCGCACGCCCCGGGTGGGCGGGTAGATGACGATCGACTCGACCGGCCGCTCACCGATCTTGCCGCTGCCCTGGTACCACAGCTCGTTCTTGTAGTCGCCGTCGATCGCGGTGTCCGTGCCGGACCGTACCGTGGACGTGGCCCGGTCGGGGCGGGCGATGCCGTGGTCCACCGGGGCGGGGAACAGACGGTCGGCATAGCGCGATGCGTCCTCGTCGGTCATTCGGAACCTCCTCCACGCCGGCGAACCGGCGGCGACATGGGTACGACGACCCACAACTTATATATAAAATCCATAATGCGACAAGTGGAGCCGGACCGGTTCCGCCGACGACTGCGGAGAGGGCCTGGCCATGAGTGAAGTCCGGAGCGCGGAGACCAGAGAGATCATGGACGAACTGGAGATCCGCAACTCCCTCGCGCGGATCGCACGGTACTCCGACGAGGGCGGCCTGGACGACTACGCGGACCTGTTCACCGAGGACGCGCGCTGGGAGATGCCCGGCGTCCCGGTAAAAACGGGACGTGCCGAGATCAGGGCCGCCGGAGCCGTCAGGAGGGCTGAGGGGACCACCGGGCCGGGCAGCCACACCCGGCACCTGGTCGGCACCACGGTGGTGACCGTAGCGGGGGACAGGGCCGTCGCTGAGTCCACCTGGCAGTTCTACGCCGACACCGCCGGCCTGCCGGTCCTGCGCTCCATGGGCGGCTACCGCGACACCTTCCAGCGCACCGGTCACGGCTGGCTCCTGGCGGAGCGGCTCATCACCAGCGGCTGAGGCCTACATGTGCCGGCCACCGGTGACCTCGAGGACCGTCCCGGTCATGTAGCTGGACAGGTCGCTCGCCAGGAACAGCGCGACCCGCCCGATCTCCTCGGGCTCCGCCGCGCGGCCCATCGGCACTCCGGCCAGCTTCTCCGCCCAGATGTCCGGCCGGAGCGCCTCGGTCATCTCTGTCCGGACCAGGCCGGGCTGGATCGCGTTGACCCTGAGCCCCAGATGGGCCAGTTCCTTGGCGCCGGCCTTGGTCATGCCGACGATCCCGGCCTTGGCCGCGCTGTAGTTGGTCTGGCCGGGCAGCCCGACCTTGCCCGAGATCGAGGAGATGTTGACGATCGCACCGCTCCGCCGCTCGCGCATGAGGAGCGAGGCGTGCTTCATCGCCAGCCAGGTGCCGTAGAGGTTCACGTCCATGACCTGCCGGAACTGCTCCGAGGTCATCGTGCGCAGGGTGGCGTCGCGGGTGATGCCCGCGTTGTTCACCAGGACGTCGAGCGTCCCGTGCCGCTCGGCGCAGCCGGCGACCAGGGCCTTGACGTCCTCCTCCTCGGTGATGTCGCAGCGGACCCCCGCCACCTCGGCACCCTCCGCGGCCAGTTCGGCGGCCGCCTCCTCGGCGGCCTTTCCGTTGATGTCGGCGAGGAGCAGCCGCGCCCCGTTCGCCGCGAAGACCCGGGCAATGGCCAGCCCGATCCCCTGCGCCGCGCCGGTGATGATCGCCGTACGGCCTTCCAGCAGTTCCATGCGGTTCCTACTTCCGTCAGTGTTCCCGGCCGGCCCTCGGCAGGCCCTCGGCAGGCTCAGGCGGGGATGCGTTCGAAGATCGCGGTCAGCCCCTGGCCGCCGCCGATGCACATGG
>JBDSTJ010000486.1:0-4381 GCA_039928335.1 Streptosporangiaceae bacterium
TGGGGAGCGGGGGACCTCGGCTCCACCGGCGTGGCTGCGACCCTAATACGGTCACCGCGGGTGAGGGCCGAGAATCTCGGATGTCGTTCTAGCCCGGTGCGTTTCCACCCAGCGATACCGGCAGGTAGTTCTCAATCGCGGCGGGTGTGAACCCGGCGGCCCTGATCCAGCCGAGCAGGGTGGTGAACTGCCCGGCCAGGCCCTTGCGGTAGTGCATCAGGACGATGTCGCCCGGTTTGAACCCGGTCGCGCCGTCGCCCCGCTGGAAGTCGTCGGGAGTACCGCGCGGGGACTTGGTGCCGTTGTAGAACTCCGCCGTCCAGAACAGCAGTGACTTGATGCCGCAGGCCTTGGCTGCCTGCCGGGTGACGTCGTTGGAGCTGCCGAACGGGGCGCGGAAGATCGTCGGGCGGCGGCCGTAGGCCTTCTCGATCGACGCGGAGGCGTCGCAGATCTCCTTCTGCTGGCCCTCGGCGCTCAGCGTCACCATGTTGGGGTGGCTGACCGTGTGGTTTTCGATCGGGGAGCCCGCGTGCTTCATCGCCCAGAAGTACGGCCCGTGCTTCGGCAGGTAGCTGGTCGTCAGGAAGGTCAGGATCGGTACCTGCTCGCGCCGGACGATCCCGACGAACTCGGCGTCGTACTCATAACCGTCGTCGATCGTCAGGAAGACGACCTTCTCCTGGGTGGCGATCCGGGAGATGACCGGCGGCAGGCCGTCCGCGCTGGCCGGCGGCACCGTCCAGGTGCCGGGCGTGGGCGCGGGCCACTTCTTGTCGGCGAACGCCGAGGCGGTGGCCGAGGCCATCTTCTTGGGGTCCGGGCGGTGGAACGCCTCGGCTCGGATCGAGGGCCAGACTCCTGCGCCCAGGCCGAGAACGACCGCTGTCAGACAGGAGATCAGGGGGAATCTGCCGCGCATGCCGCCAGATTGGCACACGCGGCAGATCTATGGCGAATCAGTTCACGGAGAGCAGGTCCACCACGAAGATGAGCGTCTCGCCGCCCTTGATGGCACCGCCGGCGCCGCGGTCGCCGTAACCGAGGTGCGGCGGGATGACCAGCTTGCGCCGGCCGCCGACCTTCATGCCGGTCACGCCCATGTCCCAGCCCTTGATGACCCGGCCGCCGCCGAGCGGGAAGCTCAGCGGGTCGCCGCGGTTCCAGGACGCGTCGAACTCCTCGCCGCTGGACCAGGCCACGCCGATGTAGTGGACGCTGACGTTGGAGCCCTTGGTGGCCTCCGCGCCGTCGCCGACGGTGAGGTCGGTGATGTCGAGGTTGGCGGGCGGGGTGCCCTCCGGAAAGTCGATCTCGGGGCGTTCAAGCGCCATCGCTGAGGCTCCAGGTGGAAGTGGGAATCAGGAATTCGGTCGGCGACAAGGGTACGTCGGCGACAAGGCTACTGGGCGCCGCGCCGCTGGGAGAGCGCGAAGGCGGCGGCGACGTCGAGATGTCCGCGGCCCGAAGCATGGAATGTGCCGGCACGTGCAGCGGTTTCTCCTTCAATGAACGTAGAAATCTTCTCTGATGTCGTATGTCCGTGGTGCTACCTGGGTCAGGCCCGGTTCCGCACGGCCGTCGAGGATTTCCCCGGCGAGGTCAACATCGTCTGGAAGCCCTTCCAGCTGGCGCCCGGGACCCCCTCACCGTCCGGCGGCGGTCTCCTCGACCCCTACCTGGCCGAGAAGTTCGGGGGGAGGGACAAGGTCGAGGAGGCGCACAGCCGGTTGCGGGCGCTGACCGGCGCCGAGGGCCTGCCCTACGAACCCGAGATCGCCTTGGTCGCCAACAGCGCCAAAGCCCACCGGGTGATCGCGCTGGCCGGCCGCGAGGATGTCCAGGACGCGGTGGCCGCGCGCCTCTTCCGGGCCTACCACGCCGAGGGCCGCGACATCGACGACTCCCCGACGCTCGTGGAGCTGGCCGCCGAAGCCGGCCTGCCCGCCGAGCGGGTCCAGGCCCTGCTCGACTCCGACGAGGGCGTCGGTGAACTGCGCGAGAACCTCGCACGGGCGCATGCCATGGGCATCAGCGGCGTGCCGTTCTTCCTGTTCGAGGAGAAATGGGCGGTGTCCGGCGGTCAGCCGGCCGAGGTCTTCAGGGCCGCGCTCCAGGAGGTCGCCGCCAACCATCCCTGACCGACCGCGGCGGCGAGGCAGTGTGGATCTTCGCCGGCGCACAGGACATACTCCCAGCGTGCACGCCCGTTCCCTGGAGGTTCCCGTGGCAGGTCCGCTTGAGGGCGTCGTCGTCCTCGACCTGAGCCGGGTCGTCGCCGGCCCGCAGGCCACCATGCAGCTCGCCGACTTCGGCGCCCGCGTGATCAAGGTGGAGCAACCGGGGACGGGCGATGAGACGCGCGGCTGGGGCCCGCCGTTCGTGGCCGGGATCAGTACCTACTACCTGGCGTGCAACCGCAACAAGGAGTCGATCACGCTGGATCTCAAGTCGCCCGGCGACCTCGAGACGCTCCGGCGGCTGGTCCGCAGGGCCGACGTGCTCGTCGAGAACTTCAGGACCGGTGTGATGGACCGGCTCGGCCTGGGCTTCCCGGCCCTGCAGGAACTCAACCCGGGACTGGTCATCCTGTCGATCACCGGTTTCGGCCATGACGGACCCGAGGGCGGCCGGCCCGGCTACGACGCGATCGTGCAGGGCGAGGCCGGGCTGATGAGCGTCACCGGACCGCCCGGGGTACCCAGCAAGGTCGGGGTCTCGGTGGCCGACCTCCTGGCCGCGCAGAACGCGGTGTCCGGGGTGCTCGCGGCCCTGGTCCAGCGGAATTCCACCGGCCGCGGCCAGGTCGTGCGGACCTCACTGCTCGCCTCCGTCGTCGGTGCGCACGCCTTCCAGGGCACCCGCTGGACCGTCGCCGGCGAGGTGCCGGTCTCTCTCGGCAACGACCACCCGTCGATCGCGCCCTACGGCACATTTCGCTGCAAGGACGGGCAGATCCAGATCGGTGTCGCCAACCAGGGTCTGTGGCGGCGGTTCGCGCCGCTGGTCGGGCTGGACCCCGACGACCCGCGCTACGCGCTGCTGCCCGACCGGACCGTCCGCCGCGCCGAGCTGACCGCCGAGATCGAGGACGTCCTGGCCTGGGACACCCGGGAGACCTGGCTGGGGCTGCTGGCCGAGGCCGGGGTGCCCGCAGGTGCGATCCGGTCGATCGACGAGGTGTATGAATGGGCGCAGACCCGGTCCCAGGGCCTGGTCATCGAGGTCGACCATCCCGAGCTGGGGGTGATCGACCTGCCGGGGCCGGCCGTGCGGTTCGACGGCTTCACCCGGGAGCACACCGCGCCGCCACTGCTGGGGCAGCACAACGAGTCGGTGCTGGCCTGGCTCGAGGAGGAGGTCTGATGTTCGGCACGACCACCGACCAGACCCTGCGGATCGCGGGGGAGGAGATCTCCCGCGAGGCCCTGATGGGCCGGGCCGCCGCGCTCGCCGCCGAACTGGGCGGGTCCCGGGCCGTCGCGGTCAACGCCACCGCGACCCTGGACACCGTCATCGCGGTCGTCGGCGGGCTGCTGGCGGGTGTCCCGGTCGTGCCGCTGCCGCCCGACTCCGGCCCCGCCGAACGCGGCCACCTGCTCACCGACTCCGGCGCGGAGCTGCTGGTCGGTGCCGGCGACTTCGGACTGCCCCGGGTCGAGGTCCCCGCCTCGCCCTCATCGGGGCCGCTTCCGGCGGTTCCGGACTCGGCCACCGGCCTGATCCTCTACACCAGCGGCACGACCGGTGCCCCCAAGGGCGTGCTGATCTCACGTGCCGCGATCATGGCGGGGCTCGACGCGCTCGCGGACGCCTGGGCGTGGACGCCGGAGGACATCGTGGTGCACGGCCTGCCGCTGTTCCACGTGCACGGCCTGGTCCTGGGCGTGCTCGGTCCGCTCCGGGTCGGCTCGCCGCTCGTCCACACCGGCCGGCCCGCGCCCGGGGCGTACGCGGCGGCCGGCGGCTCGCTCTACTTCGGCGTGCCGACGGTCTGGTCGCGGGTCTGCGACTCCCCGGCCGACGCCGCCGTCCTGCGCTCGGCCCGTCTACTGGTGTCGGGCAGCGCGGCCCTGCCCGTACCGGTCTTCGAGAGGTTGTCGGCGCTCACCGGCCACCAGCCGATCGAGCGTTACGGGATGACCGAGACACTGATCACCCTCAGCGCCCGGCACGACGGCGAACGCCGCCCCGGCCAGGTCGGCCTGCCGCTGCGCGGCGTCACCACCCGGCTGGCCGCCGAGGACGGCTCCGAGGTCCCGCACGACGGCGAGACCCCCGGCGAGCTGTACGTCCGGGGCCCCATGGCGTTCAGCGGCTACCTGCACCGGCCCGACGCGACCGCCGAGGCCCTGAAGGACGGCTGGTTCCGGACCGGGGA
>JBDSTJ010000487.1:0-9953 GCA_039928335.1 Streptosporangiaceae bacterium
GTCAGCGACGTGTGACGCAGGCGACTGCGCGTCGGCCCTCGTGGCGTCGGTCCTCGTGGCGTTGCTCATCGTGTCTCCCTGTGTTGGGCATGGCCCCCGGCTCGATCTAACCAGCTCCGGGCAGCACGTCTCGGCGTGGTCACCACGGGCTCACTGGTCCTGCTCACCGGTCCTGCTCACCGGTCCTGGAGCAGCCCGAGGACGTTGCCGTCGGGGTCGGTGACGGTCGCCACCAGCCGGCCGCCGCCGACGTCGTGCGCGGGCTCCTTCACGGCGGCGCCCGCGGCGGTCACCTCGGCCAGCTTCGCCTCGATGTCCCGAACGTGCCAGTAGGCCACCGGCCCGGTCCCGCCCGGCGCTGCGCCGCCCGGCACCAGCCCGATGTGCTGGCCCTGGGCCTCGAAGCCGACGTAGTAGGACTCGTCGGTCTGCGGCTGCAGCCCGAGCAGGGCTGCGTACACCGGCTTGGCCTTCGCCAGATCGGACACGGGGTGCAGCACGGTCCTGATCCCCTGGGTAGAGCCGCTCATGGTCACTCCTGAAGTCGCGCGAAGCGTGGTCTGGGATGTCACTGACGCTAGTCGCGGCCGGTCACCGGCGCTTCTTGATTCCTGACCGTTGTGGTCCGGCCTGGCTCAGGGGTGGCGGAGGCGTAGTTTGGACTGCCGGTGCGGCGACATCTCCCAGTCGTCCATGAAGGTCGCCGTCAGGCCGAACGCCGCGGCCAGACCGACCAGGGTCTCGGTCCGGTAGTAGAAGTCCTCGCGGAGCACCTGGTGCTCGGCCCGCTCGGTCCGGTCGAAGGTCAGGTCGAAGAAGCCACCGGGGTGCAGGATCCGGCCGACGTTGGCGAAGCACTCCTCGATCACCTCGAGCGGGGTGTGCGAGAAGACGCTGTGGGCGTGGATCACGTCGAAATGGGCGTCGGGCAGCATCGCGAACGTCAGGTCGCTGACCAGCGCCAGGTGCGGGATCTTGGGCTGCAGCCGGTACTCGGCCAGGGTGCCGGCCGCGGCCAGCAGGATGTCGGGCGAGATGTCGAGGCCGTAGTAGTGCCCGGGGTCGAGGAACTCGATGAGCCGCCAGCCCGCCCTCAGGTTGCCGCAGCCGATGTCGAGGAGCCGGTCACCGGGTCTGAGGCCGTGCGTGACCAGATAGTCGAACTGCCGCCTGCCGTTCCTGAGCCAGTGCTCGTGGGTGCGGCTGCCCACGGCGTCGTGCGGGCTCTTCTCGGTGACGTCGGAGCGCATGACCTCCCGGTAGTACGCCACATGATCCGGTGATCCGGCTCTGAGCATCGCGTCGCGGGTGAACCTGCTGAGGTACGGCCCGATCTTGCCGGGGTTCCTCGCCGCGTAGCGCAGCTGGTAGAGGAGGCTTGATCGGTGACGCTCCGCATAAGTCATGGCACTCTAGGTACAGGATTGGTGACGCTACGTCAACGCCGGGGCTGATCGATCCGTCGGCCGTCCGCGCCGAAGAACAACGCCGTGCTCAGGTCGACCGAGAGCCGCAGCGGGGTGCCGCGACGCCAGAGCGCGCCGGCCGGCATCTGCACCAGGACGTCGGACCGCCGGTGGATCCCCACATGGTCGGCCGGCGGGGCCTCCCGCACCTCGGGCCGGAACATCCGGTCGAACAGGTTCCGCCGGGCCGGGACCACCCGCTGCCTGCGGGTCAGCACCGGGAACTCCGCCGCGCTCACCCCGGCGTCGACGTGGGCCGACCAGGAGTGCCCGTGGTACTCCAACGCGACGACCCGGCCGCTGAGACAGGCCCCGGCCCTCGCCTCGGCCACCGGGGCCAGAGCGTCCACCCTGATCCCGACCGTGATCTGTGCCTCGTGGTGGCCCAGCAGTGGGCGGGCCCGCGGGTCCGTCCACGGCACGAGCAGCCGCTGCGTCCCCAGGTCCAGCAGCACCCCGTCGTCACCCCTGCGCACGACGGCGGTGAGCAGGTTGATCTGGGTCGCGCCCAGGAAGCTCGCCACGAACGCCGTCGCCGGGTCGTCGTAGAGCTGCTTGGGGGTGCCGAGGTCCTCCAGCAGGCCGTCGCGCATCACCGCGATCCGGTCCGCCAGGGTCAGCGCCTCGACCTGGTCGTGGGTGACGTAGATCGTGGTGACGCCCAGGCCGCGGGTGAGCGAACCGATCTCCAGCCGCAGATCGGTGCGGAGCGCGGCGTCGAGATTGGACAGCGGCTCGTCCATCAGGAAGACCTCGGGCTCCCGGATGATCGCCCGCCCCATCGCCACCCGCTGCCGCTGCCCGCCGGAGAGGGTGGCCGGCCGGCGGTCCAGGGTCTGGTCGATGCCGAGGGCGCGGGACAGTTCCACCACCCTGTCCTTGATCAGTTCCGGATCGTCGCCCGCGATCTGCAACGGAAAGGCGAGGTTGTCGCGGACCGAGAAGTGCGGATAGAGCGCACCCGACTGAAAGACCATGGCAATGTTCCGCTGCGCCGGAGTGAGGTCATTGGCCAGCCGGTCACCGAGCCAGATGTCGCCCCGGGTCACTTCCTCCAGGCCGGCGATCATGCGAAGCACGGTGGACTTCCCGCAGCCCGACGGGCCGAGCAGGACGAGGAACTCACCGTCCCCGACCCGCAACCGCAGGTTCTCGACCGCCCGGAAACCGCCTGGATAGACCTTGGTGACTGCATCGATAGTGACACCGGCCATAAAAGCACCACCGCTGTGGGGGTGGCCGGCATTTCGACATAGTCCGGCCGAAAGTGGTGCTCAGTAGACCTGATGTGGCCGGAGGTTGTCCAGACGGTGTTCCGAATCTCAGCCACCCTGCGGGATGACATATCGCTAGGACGGATCGTCAGGACGAATAGAGAGAGGCGATCTCGGCCGCGTATTTCGCGGCGATGGGCTTGCGGCGCAGCTTCATCGTCGGGGTCAGTTCGTCGCCGCCCGGCTCCCAGAACGCGCCGAGGATCGCGAACCGTTTGATCTGCTCGACCCGGGACAGCCGCGCGTTGCCAGCGTCGACGCCCGCCTGGACCGCCGCGCGCACCCGCGGATCGCCCGCCAGCAGCGCCGGGTCGGCCGGCAGCCCGTGGCGGGCCGCGAACGAGGCGGCCGCGTCCGGTTCCAAGACGATCAGGGCCACGTTGTAGGACCGGCCGTCACCGATCACGACCACGCCGCCGGCCAGCGGCAGCGCCGACCTGAGCGTGTTCTCGATGTTGGCCGGGGACATGTTCTTGCCCCCCGCGCTGATGATGAGTTCCTTCTTGCGATCGATCAGGGTGACGTAGCCGTCGGCGTCGATCGTGGCGACGTCACCGGTGTGCAGCCAGCCGTCGGCGTCGATGGCCTCGGCGGTCCTGACCGGGTCGCCGCGGTAGCCCTTCATCAGGATGGGCCCTCGGACCAGCAGTTCGCCGTCCCCGGCAAGTCTCAGCTCGATGCCGGGCAGGGCCGTGCCGACCGTCCCGATCCTGATCGCCTCGCGCGGGTTGGCGGTGGCGACGGCGGTCAGTTCCGACATCCCCCACGCCTCGATGATCGGCACCCCGAGGGCGAGGAAGAACTCCAGCGTCTCGACCGGGATCGAGGCCGCTCCCGAGAAGGCGTACCGGAGTTCGTCCAGCCCCAGCCGCGTGCGGATCCCGCTCAAGACCAGCTCTTCGGCGACCGCGCAGTCCCTGGCGAGGTCCTCGGGGACCCGCTGCCCGGTCTGCTCCAGCCGGACCTTGGCCAGGCCCAGTGCGAACGCCCCCTCGGTGCCGCGGCGCGCTGCCTCGTCCGGGATGGCGGCCACCAGCAGCTGGATCCCGGTCTTGATCTTCTCCCAGACCCGCGGGACCGCCGCCCAGACGGTCGGCCTGACCTCGGCCAGGACCGCGCCGAGCGTGCCGGGGTCGGCGACGCAGGTGACGTTCGTGCCGTACAGCAGGTTGAAGTAGTGCGAGGCGACCCGGTCGACGGCGTGCGCCGACGGCAGATAGGAGATGATCCGGTCACCGCGCAGGACCTCGTAGCCGGAGGACAGCATCTCGGCCTCGGCCAGCACGGTGCGGTGGGTGATCTCCACCCCCTTGGGCGGCCCGGTCGTGCCCGAGGTGTAGATCAGGGTGACGACGAGGTCGGGGGCGACCGCCCGCCAGGTGGCCTCGAAGTCGAACACCTCCAGGGCCGGCAGCCCGGCCAGGTCGGCCACGTCGATCAGGTGGTCCAGCATGACGCCCGACGCCTTGATCCGCCCGGCGAACTGCTCCTCGGTGAACGCGATCCGGGCACCGGCGTGGCCGAGCAGATAGCCGATCTGCTCGGGCGAGCTCGTGTTGTAGATCGAGAACGGGATCGCGCCCAGATGCAGGGCCGCGGTGTCGAGCAGGTGGAACTCCGGCCGGTTGCCCAGCATCAGTGCGACGGTCTCGCCGGGTCGTAGGCCCAGCGACCACAGCGCCCCGGCCAGCCGTTCGACCTCGGCGGCGTACCCGGCCCACGTGATCACGATCTCGTCGCCGGGGGTCCGGAGCGCCACCGCGCCCGGGTCTTCGGCGGCGGTCTTCTGGAAGGCGTGGACCAGAGTCGTCATTTAAGGCTCTCCCATGAGGGTCTTGGCGGTGACGTAGTCAGCCTTCCCATTCGGCAGCCGGAGCCCGAGTTCTGTGCGGACGAATTTCTTGGGGATCTTGTATCGGGCCAGTTTCTCCGCACATGCGGCCTTCAGTTCCTCGTCGGTGAGCGGCTCGCGGACGGTCACCACCGCGACGATCTCGCTGCCCCAGCGTTCGCTTGGCCGGCCCAGCACCAGCGCCTCGCTCACCCCGGCAATGGCGCGGACGACCGCCTCGACCTCCTCGGCGAAGACCTTCTCGCCGCCGGTGTTGATCGTCGTGGACTCGCGGCCGTGCAGTTCGATGCCGCCGTCGGCGAGCAGTCGGGCACGGTCGCCGGGGGCGACCAGCCGCCGCCCGCCGATCGCGAAGAACGTGTCCCCGGTCTTACCCGGGTCGTTGAGGTAGCCGAGCGGGATCGACCCCGACTTCACCAGCCAGCCCAGTTCGTCCTCGCCCGGCTCCAGCAGCCGGGTCCGGTCGGCGCTGAGCACGCCCGACCCCGGGCCGGCCTTGAACGCGGCGTCCCCCGCACCGGACCTGGTCATCTGGAAGCCGCCCTCCGACGATCCGATCACGTCGATGATCCGGGTGCCGGGCAGCAGCCCGGCGAGCCGCGCCTTGGTCACCGGGTTGATCGCCGCGCCGGAGTTGAGCACGTGCCGCAAGGTCCCCGTCTCGTACGCCCCGGCCTCGAGTTCGGCCACGAGAGGCCGGGCGAACGCGTCGCCCACGATCGGCAGCCGGGTGATCCGCTCACGCTGCACGGTGCCGAACACGTCAGCGGCATCCAGCCGGTCCACGATGCCGGGGACGACCACCGCCGCGCCGCCGCACCAGCCGCCGAGCGCCGTCCAGGTACCGGAGCCGTGCATCATCGGCGGGCAGACCAGCACCCGGTTCGGCGACTGCCGGGCGGCCGCCACCGCCTCGGCGAGGTCGGTGATCGGCATGCCGTCGCGTCTGCGCAGGCCGAGCGGTCCGTTGAGCAGGTCCCCGATCCGCCACAGCACGCCCTTGGGCATCCCGGTCGTGCCGCCGGTGTAGAGGATGTGCAGGTCGTCGGCGGTCGGCTGGACGGGCACCGGCCCGTCGTGGGAGCTCGCCAGCGCCGCCTCGTAGTCCAGCGCGCCCGGCAGCAGCGGGGCACCGGACTCGTCGGCCACCTGCAGGAGCAGGACGTCGGCCGCCAGGTCCAGCCGCCGCACGTGCTCGGCGAACCTCGCGTGGTAGAGGACGGCCCGCGGCCGGGCGTCGGCGAACAGGTAGCTCAGTTCGTCGTCGACGTAGCGGTAGTTGACGTTGAACGGGGCGACCCGGGCCTTGTGCGCGCCGAGTAGGCCTTCGAGGTACTCGGGCCCGTTGTGCAGGTACAGAGCCATGTGATCATGGTTCGAGACCCAGGGTTGGGTGGGTGCGGCGAACCGGCCCAGGCCGTGCCCGTGCAGCAGGTTGGCCAGCCGCCTGGTCCGTTCTCCCACCGCACGCCAGGTGAGGCGGCGATCCCGCCAGACCAGGCATTCACGGTCCGGTACGGCTTCGGCGACAGCCTCGTGCAGGGTCGCCAGGTCGAGTTGGGTCATCCGGGAGATCTCCTTTGCGCGCCTGCGCACGCGCTTCGGCATGCGCCTGGGCAAAGTAAATCATCGCTTACATTCCCGGCTCGCGACCGGCCCTCAACCGACGGTCACCAGAGCGACCCCGGTGAGCGCCACGGCCAGGCCGAGCCGCTGGATCAGGTGGAAGCGCTCGCCGTAGACCAGCCGGGCCAGCAGGACCGTGATCGCCGGGTAGAGCGAGGTCAGTACGGCGACGACGCTGAGCAGGTTGCCCTGGGAGGCCTTGAAGTAGGAGACGTTGGCGATCACGTCCAGCACCCCGGCCCCGACCACGTAGGCCATCGTGGTCCGGTTCCGCAGGGCCCGGAACCCGGCGGCCTGACCGGTCGCGGACGTCCTGGCCAGGACCAGCACGGTCGCGAGGAGGATCGCGAGAACGCCGGCCCGGGAGGCGACCAGTGGCCACAGCCCGCCGCCGGAACCGGCCTGCTTGACCAGGACGAAGAACGCCCCGAAGCCGACCCCGGCGAGGGCTGCCAGCACCGGGCCGCTGTCGAGCCTGCTCCCCGGGGCGGCGGCCGCCTTGCCGCGTTCGATGCTGACCAGGCCGATCGCGCACATGCACAGCACCACGCCGAGCAGGATCCGGTTGTTGAGACGCTCGCCGCCGATCAGCCCGACGGCGACCGGAACGACCGCGGCGGCCAGCGCCGACACCGGGGCCACCACGCTCATCGGGCCCTTGGCCAGCGCCCGATAGAAGGCGAGGAAGCCCAGGCCGCTGACGAGGCCGGAACCGAATCCCCAGGCCAGGCCGCCGGCAGCCGGCGATCCACCGGTGAGCACCGAGGCGACCGCGAGCGTGAGCAGGCCGATCGGGACGCTGACGAGGAGCACGGACAGGGCGGTGGCCCGCCGGGAGGCCGCACCGCCGAGGAAGTCGGCGATGCCGTAGAACAGCGCCGCACTCAGCGCGAGGACCGTCACGGCCGGGGGGCTTCCGTCATACGGTCATTATAGTGAACCATAGAGGTTGTCAGAACGACCGACGCTAGGGTCTCCCTTATGAGCGACGATCCCGTGGCCGGGGCCGTGGCCCGCACCGTCCGGGTCTCCCGCGCCGCCCACGGCTGGAGCCTCGACCACCTCGCGGCCCGGTCCGGCGTGAGCAAGGGCGTCCTGGTCAACCTCGAACAGGGCCGGGGCAATCCCAGCCTCGGCACCCTTGTCAAGATCTCCGAAGCCCTGGGCGTCCCGCTGACCCGGCTGGTCCAGGTCGAGGACGAGCCGACCCTGCGGGTGTTCCCACCGGAGCGGCACGTGGTCCTGTGGCGGGGCGAGTCCGGCGGCGTCGGCACCCTGCTGGCCGGCAGCGACCCCCGGCCCTCCATCGAACTGTGGACCTGGGAGATGCAGCCCGGCGAGATCCGCGACTGCGAGGCCCACACCCCCGGCACCCGCGAGATCGCCTTCGTTCAGGCCGGGACCCTCACCCTGCTGGTCGACGACCGCCACGAGAACGTGGCCGCGGGCAGCGCAGCCGTCTTCTTCGGCGACCGCCCCCACGGCTATGCCAACCACCGCACCGAACCGTGCAGCTACGTCCTCGCCGTCATGGACACCTGAGCGTGAACAGCGTCACGAACGCCTGAGCGCGACGTGGGCGGGAACCTCGATTCCCGGCCGGAGCAGTGGATCGGGAACGGGCTCGCCGAACGACCGCACGACCGGGAGCACGCCCGCCCACACCTCGAGCGCGTGGTCGTCGTCGTCGTCGACGGGCGGCCCGGTCCGCACCTTCACCGAGGCCTCCGCCAGGGACAGCGCCAGCACCGAGGTGCCGGCAAGCTCGCGCCGGTCGGGTTCGCGGGTGACCGCCCACCGGCCGGGCGCGAGCTGCTCGGTGATCGCCTGCAGGCCCGCGAGCTTCTCCTCGCCCTCGGTCTGCCGGGGTGTCCCGAAGATCAGCGCGCTGCGGTAGTTCATCGAGTGGTGGAAGGTCGACCGGGCCAGCACGATCCCGTCGAGGTGGGTGACGGTCACGCACACCTCGCCGTCTGACCGCAGACTCCTGGCCCCGCTCGAACCGTGCAGATAGAGGGTGTCACCGATCCTGCCGTACCCCGTCGGGATCACCCGGGGTGAGCCATGGACGAGCACGCCCAGATGGCAGACCAGTCCGGCGTCGAGGATTTCATACAGCGCGGTCCGGTCGGCCAGGCCCCGGTGCTGGCTGCGCCTGAGCGTGCTGCGGTTGGTGGTGGATAGTGGGTTCATGCCTCTACGGTAGATATCAAGTGGACTGGAACATATGGCCACTTGACCCCGAAACTGGAAGACCACTGTGGACCTGCCGCTGGTCATCGACCGCACCCAGCCGCTCAGCGCCCAGCTCACCGCGCAGCTGCGCGCGGCGATGAGCGAGGGCCGGGTCGCGGCCGGCGAACGGCTGCCCTCCAGCCGCGCGCTCGCCGCCGCCCTGGGCGTGAGCCGGACCGTGGTGACCGAGGCCTTCGAGCAGCTCTACGCCGAGGGCTGGCTGGAAGGGCGGCACGGCTCGGGCACCTTCGTCGCTGACGTCACGGTGGTGCCCGCGCCCGCCCGGACCGACGAGCCGCTGCCCCGGGAGTGCGGCACGGGCATCGACCTGAGGCCCGGTGCACCCGGGACCGGGTTGCTCGACGGGCCCGCCTGGCGCCGGGCGTGGCGGCTCGCGGCGGCGCTCCCGCCAGGCGGGCACCGGGACGCCTACGGCCTTCCGGCTCTGCGCGAGGCCCTTGCCGAGCACCTGCGGCGCAGCCGGGGGCTGGCCTGCGCGCCGAGCCGGATCATGGTCACCCGTGGGATCACCAACGGGCTCGACCTGCTCACCGCCGCCCTGATCAGGCCGGGCGACCGGGTCGGCATCGAGGAGCCCGGATATGTGCGTGCCAGGGCGATCCTGACCGCTCGGCGGGCCACGATCGTGCCGTGCCCGGTGGACGAGCACGGGCTGATCGTCGAGGCGCTGCCCACCGACCTCAAACTGATCTACACCACGCCGTCGCACCAGTACCCACTCGGCGGGGTGCTCCCGGTGCCGCGCCGCCAGGCCCTGATCACCTGGGCCCGGCGCACCGGCGCGCTGATCGTCGAGGACGACTACGACGGCGAGTTCCGCTATGACGTCGCGCCGCTGCCCGCGCTCTACGGGCTCGACCCCGACGTGGTCGTCTACCTGGGCACGACCGCCAAGGCGCTCACCCCGGACCTGGGTGTGGGCTGGCTCGTCGCCCGCCCCGACATGCTCGCGTCCGTGGCCCGCAAGCGGGTGAACCTCAACGACCGAACCTCGGCCGTACCCCAGGAGGCCACCCGGATCCTGATCGAGCGAGGCGACCTCGACCGGCATGTGCGCCGGATGCGCGCGGACTACTCCCGCCGCCGCGACCTGGTCGTCGGCGCTCTCGCCGGGCTGCCCCTGCGCGGTGAGACCGCGGGCCTCCACCTGGTCCTGCTGACCCCCGGCGACCCCGAACCGCTCATCCGCGAGGCCGCCGCCCGAGGGGTACTACTCGACTCGCTGCGCCGCCACTTCCACGGCCCGCAGACCGCCTACGGCCTGGTCATCGGCTACAGCTCCACCGGGCTCGCAGGACTACGCACCGGCTGCGAGCTGATCAGGGACATGGCATCGGGGTGAAGGGCCAGGCGTCGGGGTGAAGGGTGGCCAGCTCCGAGCAGAAGTCGTCAGAACGCCACGACGTCAGCGCCGGCGTGGCGGCACGGCGATCCGGTCCAGGTCGTGCACGAGGACCTGGTCGCCAAAACCCGCCTGGT
>JBDSTJ010000488.1:0-10260 GCA_039928335.1 Streptosporangiaceae bacterium
ATCCCGGGGTCTCGCCCCTGATCCGCGCGACGTCCACAGCTCTCCTTTTCCGTTCATGCAGCTCAACACAGCATAAGGAATGCGACCGGTCGGCTTCCCGGCGTCCTATCCTGTGGAACGTGAAAACCCTCACTGCAGCCTCGCTGGTCGCGGCCTCCGCCCTGCTCGCGGTCTCCTGCAGCAGCTCAGCGGACAACTCGACCGCCCAGGGTGACATCAGGTCCGAGCCCGCCAAGGCCGCTCCCGCAGCGCAGGAGCCCAAGCCCGTCAAGCAACCGATCGTGATCGCCTTCGGCGGCGACGTCCACTTCGAGGGCTCGCTGCGCGGCCGGCTGAGCAGCCCGTCCACGACGCTGGGCCCGATCGCCTCGACGCTGCGCAAGGCCGACTTCGCGATGGTCAACCTGGAGACCGCGATCACCCAGGGCGGGGTGCCCGCGCCCGGCAAGGAGTTCCACTTCCGTGCGCCGATCTCGGCGTTCCCGGCCCTCAAGGCGGCCGGTGTGGACGTGGTGACCGAGGCCAACAACCACGGCATGGACTTCATGGAGCCGGGACTCGCCGACACCCTCAAGGCGATCAGGAAGAGCCGGTTCCCGGTGGTCGGCATCGGCAAGGACGCCGACGCGGCGTACGGGGCCTACCGGACGACGGTCAAGGGCAACAAGATCGCGGTCGTCGGGGCGACCCAGGTGCTGGACGACAATCTGATCCCGGCGTGGACCGCGACCGACGCCAAGGGCGGACTGGCCTCTGCCAAGGTCGTGCCGAGGATGATCCAGTCGGTCCGGGACGCCCGGAAGGGCTCGGACGTGGTGATCGTCTATCTGCACTGGGGCCAGGAGCTGGCCGCCTGCCCGCTGCCCCGGCAGCAGGAACTGGCCGATCAGCTGGTCGCAGCGGGCGCCGACATCGTGGTCGGGTCGCACGCGCATGTCCCGCTGGGCGGCGGGTTCCACAAGGGCCGGTATGTCCACTACGGGCTCGGCAACTTCGTCTTCTCCTCGGCGAGCGGCCAGACTGCCAACTCGGGGGTGCTGTTGCTCAGGGTCGAGGGCCGCAAGGTCAGCAAGGCCGTGTGGAAGCCCGCGCGGATCTCCGGTGGCCTGCCGCGTCTGCTCACCGGGGCCGCCGGGAAGGCCGAGCTGAAGCGGTGGACGGGGCTCCGCCGCTGCGCGGGGCTGTCCTAGGGTTTGTCACGAAGTCGCCTCGGTCCGACCGAAAATATGAACCGATATCGACTTCTCGGTTAGCGTCTGGCCATGCCCCGGCAGCCGATCACCTGATCGGTTCACTCGACCGGCGGCATCACCGTGACCAGCCCCTCGTGCGCTCCCCCGCACGAGGGGCTTTCGCTCCGGCCTCGGTGTCTCAGGACCCGTTCGGCGTCTCAGGACCGCTGGGCGGCCAGGCCCTTCATGATGAGCGGCCAGGCGGTGTGGAACTCGCGGATCCAGTACTTCCACTGGTGCAGGCCGTCGCCGTACAGGTGCACGGTCGCGCGGATGCCCAGCGCCCTGAGCCTGGCGGCCATCGCGGTGTTGGTCGCGCCGACCGTGCGCTCGCTGATGAACGCCAGGCCCCGGTACTCCATGGCCTTGGCGACGTCGCCGCCGACGGACGTGACGAAGTCCGCCCAGCCGACATCGAGTGTGCCCGGCAGCCCGGTGGTGCCGGCTGACAGGTACACCCCGGTGCCCTTGAGCTTCGCGGCGTTGACATAGGGGTCGTGCGCCCGCCAGTTGGCCCGGTCTGCGGTCGGATCACCCCATTTGGCGAACGCATTGGCGCTGCCCTGCCGGCTGGAGTCGCTGAGCAGCAGGATCGCCGGGACCCCCGCCATGGTGCTGTGCACGATCCCGCTGTAGGAGGCGACGTACCTGAACAGTCCGGGGTGCCGGGCGGCGTAGCCGACCGCGCCGCTGCCGCCGGAGGAGATGCCCATCGCGCCGCGCACCCTGCTGCCCCGGAAGTTGCGCTCGATCAGCTGGGGGAGCTCTCGGGTGTGGAACGTCTCCCATTGGGGTCCGCCCCGGTACCAGTCGGTGTAGCCGCCGCCGGGCCCGGAGTCGGGCACCACCACGAGCACCTGCCACCTGGCGGCGTAGGCCTCGAGGTCGGTCAGCCGGTCCCAGTCGGCGTGGCCGTCGTCGCCCCCGCCGTACACGTACAGGGTCGGCCAGGTCCGCTTGGCGGTCCGGCTCCACCCCTTGGGCACGAACACCCGGGCCTTGGGCTGCGGGCCGGGGATGGCCCTGGTGGCGATGGTGATGTCGTCGTAGCCCTTGCCCCACCGCTGCTTGACGATCTTGGCACCGGAGTCGGCGGGGGCGGCTGCCTGGGCGACGCCGGGGATCGTGAGGGCCAGCGCCATCGCGGCGAGGACGCTGAGCGGCCCCCGTCGTCCCGAACTCACGATGCTCAAAGTGATCCCCGTCCCCCGTGCCCGACAAGCCTGCCGATGGAACGTACCGGACAGGTCGCCCGACATGCAGCGGCGGGGGAGGCCGTTTACGGTCAGTCGGTGGCCCGGGTGCCGGCGAAGGAGGGTTGCGGGGTGCTGCTGCGCGGGATCCGGAACCAGTCGGTCAGCGCGGCGTCGACGCTGACCGCCGCCGCGATCGGCGGACGCGGCTCGGTGCCGGGCTCGGCCGCCAGAGCGTGACCCATCCGGAACGAGGAGGACTCGACGGTCGCGCCCGCCTCGTCGAGAGCGTCGCGCAGCGAACTCAGGTCGTCGGGCGGCACGAGCTGGTCGGTGCCGCCGCCGACCAGCAGAATCGCCGGCGCTCCCGCCGCGATCTCACCGGCCCGCACGGTCATGTCGAGCCGGTCGGCGATCTCCTTGGTCTCGGCCCGCCAGGGGTAGGGGCCGTAGCGGCGTTCGCGGGCCTGCACGGCCCGCGCCGGAACCACGATCGGCGCGACCAGGGCCGCGGCAGTGATCGGGATCCGGCGCTGGGCCAGTGCGAGCAGAGCCAGGGTGCCGCCCTCACCGTGTCCGACCAGTCCGATCGGCCCGTCGGGGAGTTCGAGCAGGGACCGCAGTTCGGCGACCGTGCCGGGCAGCTCGGCCACGGCCCGGTCGGCGACCGAGCCGAGCAGCTGGAGGTAGTCGTGTTCGCTGACGTCCGGCAGCCGCAGGCCGAGGTACACCCGCCAGAGCGGCACGCCGGTCATCGGCAGCGCCGCCGCCAGTGCGGTCTGGTTGCGCGGTGGGTCGAAGCCGTGCCAGCAGACAATGAGCCCGTCGGTGTGCTCGATGTCGATGGCGGTGGGGGGAAGAGCGACATAGGGCACGCCGCCGAACGAACCGCTGCGGGGTCGTATCAGCTGGTCACCGGTCATGGCCTCATGGTGACATTCGAGACCTGGAATGTCCGCCGATTGAGGTTACCGGTGCTGCAGCGCGTCCAGCGCCACGGCTTGGGCGATGACGAGGCGGCGGTCGAGGCGGGGGTCCTGGATCTCGACGACGTACTTGTCGCGCAGGCCGAACTTCTTGATCACCGAGAAGACCGGGTGGCCGTTGGCGGTGAAGTCGAAGTGGTAGGGCCAGGCGAACGGCAGGTTGTTGACGTAGGGGAGGAAGCCCCAGACCCGGCGGAGGATGGCGACCGTCTGGTTGCGCTCGGTGCCGGTGGTGACGCCGAGGCCGGGCTGCTCCAGGTGCCACGTCGAGCTGGTCAGCGACCTCTTGAAGTCCTTGCGGAAGGTGCCGATCGGCTGGCCGTTGTGATCGGTGATGTCGTAGGTCGCGGCGAGGTCGATCCGCCGCCGCGCCTTGAACCCGCCGAGCACGTACTGCTTCTTGGAGTCGGTGTAGAGGGTCACCTCTTCTTTGAAGGCGAGCCGTTTCTGCTGGGCGAAGGCGACGACCTCACCCTCGGAGCCGTCGGGGTTGGCGGCGCTGACCTGGTACTGGTTGACCATGAACCGGACGCGCTGGCGAACGAGCAGGCGCTGCTGGGCCTGAAGCTGATTGAAATCCACATAGCGGAACCTATCGGTCGAGATAGGTGGAAAGGTAGTTTTCAATCAGGGCCTTGGCCTCAGTGATCACTGCGTCGTCGCCGTCCGGTTCGCGGCGGAATGCCATTTTGATGAGCGCATCACCGGTCTCCACCGCGATCGCGAACGCCCGGGTCAGCTCCGGCCCGTCCGGGACCCCGGTGGTCGCCACGATCAACTCGCGCAGCCGGTCCGCCACGACCGCGTTGTTGTCGGCGGACTCGTCCAGCAGGTTGAGGTCGGCCACATCGCCGAAACGGAGCACCCGGAACCCCGGGACGCTGCGGTGCATCTGCACGAACGTGTCGATGGTCCGGCTGACCAGTTGCGACCAGCGTTCGAGGTCGCCGCTGGTCAGCAGGATGCCGATCCGGTCGCCGAAATCCTCAAGGTTGCGCTGGGCCAGGGCCTGGGCGACGGCCCGTTTGTCGGGGAAGAACTGGTACACCGAGCCGATCGCCACGTTGGCGCGCTGAGCGATGCGGGTCGTCGAGAGCCCGTCATAGCCGGCCTCGTCCAGGATCTCCGCGCAGGCGTCGAGCATTCTCTGGACCCGTTCCGCGGAACGGCGCTGGGCGGGTCGGCGGCGCAGTGGAGCTCCAGTGGTGTCGGTCACCTGGCCATTGTCCCCTGTCCTGGATGACCCCGTCACGGAAGGGTTCTACCATGTGAAGGATGTTCACGAATCCGGACTTCCGCTGGGGTGTCGCGACCGCTGCCTACCAGATCGAGGGCGCCGTCACCGAGGACGGTCGCGGACCCTCCATCTGGGACACCTTCACACAGGTCGCCGACGGCCACACCGGCGCGGTGGCATGTGATCATTATCATCGTTGGCCGGAGGACGTCGAACTGATGGCCGGGCTGGGCATCGATTCCTACCGGTTCTCCGTCTCCTGGACCCGGGTCCTGCCGACCGGCGGCGGCCCGGTCAACACCCGGGGCCTCGACTTCTACTCCCGGCTCGTCGACGCCCTGCTGGAGCGCGGGATCTCACCGGTCCCCACGCTCTACCACTGGGACCTGCCCCAGGCCCTGGAGGACAAGGGCGGCTGGCTCGACCGGGACACCGCCTACCGGTTCGCCGAGTACGCCTACCTGGTGGCCGAGCGCCTCGCCGACCGCGTCGACCTGTGGATGACGCTCAACGAACCCGTCGTGACCATGGCCTACGGCTACGCCTTCGGGACCTATGCGCCGGGCCGGGCGCTCATGCTCGACGCGCTGCCCGCCGCCCATCACCAACTGCTCGCGCACGGCCTGGCCACCACCGCGCTGCGCAGCAGGGGCGCGACCCAGATCGGCATCGCCAACCACTACATCCCGGCCTGGCCAGCCTCCCCGGCCGAGCCGGACGTAGGTGCCGCCGCGGCGTTCGACGCCCTGATCAACAAGCTGTTCACCGACCCGATCCTGCTCGGCAGCTATCCGGACCTGTCGGCGTTCGGGCCGCTGGACCTGTCGTTCGTCCGCGACGCGGACCTCGCGGTCATCTCCCAGCCGATCGACGCGCTGGGCGTCAACTACTACCAGCCCAACAGGATCGCGCACGCCGAGGGGGTGCTGCCGTTCGACATCCTGCCGGTCGAGGGCCGCCCGAGGACCTCGCTGGGCTGGCCGGTCGCGCCCGAGGCCTTCCAGGAACTGCTGGTCGGCCTCAAGGACACCTACGGTCCGCTGCTGCCGCCGCTCTACATCACCGAGAACGGCTGCTCCTATGAGGAGTCCCTGGACGACCGGGAGCGGATCGCCTTCCTCGACTCCCATCTGAAAGCCGCCCAGGCCGCCGTCGACCAGGGCGTCGACCTGCGCGGCTATTTCGTCTGGTCGCTGATGGACAACTTCGAGTGGGCCGAGGGCTACCACCCGCGCTTCGGGCTCGTGCACATCGACTATGCGACGCAGAAGCGGACACCGCGCAGATCCTATGCGTGGTACCGCGACCTGATCGCCGGTCAGGCGGCCAGCACCGCGTAACTCACCGGGACGACCCCGGAGCCCGTACCGCCGATGGCCCGCATGGCCGCGGTGGACAGGTCCAGGCAGCGGCCCGGCCGGAACGGGCCCCGGTCGTTGATCCGTACCGTCACGGACTCGTCGTTGTGCTCGTTGGTCACCCGGACCCGGGAGCCGAAGGGCAGCGTCCGGTGCGCGGCGGTGAGCGCGGCCGGGTCGAAGGTCTCCCCGCTGGCCGTGCTCTGACCCTCGCCGTAGAAGGAGGCCTCGCAGGCGCCGGTCTCGACCACGCGGGGGGCCCGGACGGCGGTCTTGGGCAGCAGCGTGGGCCGGGACTCGGCGCGGGACGGACGTGCGGGAGGGGGGACCGCCTCCGGGGGTGGCGCGACGGCGCTCGCGGTGCCGGTTCCGGTCGACCTGAGGGTGGCGACCACGACCGCGGTGAACGCGAAGGTGGCCAGCACGCAGGAAACGATCATGAGCTTACGCACAGAGTGATCCCATGGTGGGGGACAGGGCAGGCGCGGCGGCAGGGTGACGGCAAACAGGCCAGGCACGCGCGGTGGTGCATTCAGTTGGGCCGCCTCGTCCGCAGCCTCGCACGATTCCGACACTAAAGGAAGATCTCCGTTATCGCGCTGTGATTGAGCTCATCCGCCGTGCGGGGCAGACCGGAGAAGGCTTACGCGGGGACGGACTGGCGCGAACGGGTCGAAGCACGCCAAGCTCCTCACTACGCTTTTAGCGGGGGCATGCTGTGGTGTGACCCTGAACTGACCCTGGAGGACGGACGAGTGGCCAGCAAGACCAAGAACGGCGGAAGCGCCAAGGACCGCGTCGCGGCCATGCGGGCTGTGGAGAAGCGCAAGGAACGCCTGCGTTGGCTCGTCACCCTCTCGGTGGTGGGCGTGATCATTCTGCTGCTCGCGGGCGGTGCGCTCTGGGCCGTCAACAAGAGTGACGACGAGAAGGCGGAGAAGGAGACCAAGACCACTGCGGCCCGGCTCGCCGCGGGCCCGCCCTGGAGCCTGCCCGCCGACCCGACCAAGGCCGCCAAGGAGATGGGCCTGGATGTCAAGGGCAACATGCAGGAGGGAAACGTCAACCACTTCCACCTGCACGTGTCGGTCTTCGTCAACGGCAAGGCCGTACCGATCCCCGAGAGCCTGGGCATCAGCGCCGCCGGTGACATCTCCGAGCTGCACACCCACGACACCCGGGGCGTCATCCACATCGAGTCGTTCCACCCCGACAAGACCTACACGCTCGACCAGGTCTTCAGGGAGTGGGAGGTCCCGCTGGACGCCGGCACGATCGGCCAGTTCAAGACCGACGCCACCCACACCCTCAAGATCTATGTGGATGGCAAGGAGGTCGGCACCGACCCGACCAAGGTGCCCCTGCTGAAGCACCAGGAGGTCGCGGTCGTCTACGGCACCGCCGCCGACAAGGTCGAGGTCCCCGCGACGTTCAAGTTCGAGGAAGGCGAGTAGTCCCGCCGACCCGCAGCAGCCCCGGCCCCGCAAGGGACCGGGGCTGCTGACTTTTGTCACACGAAAGGGGTGAGCGCGGGCACTAACCCGGTCGCGGGCCGAAATCTACCGTGGGCCACATGAACGCGATCAGCCTCACCCAGGTCAGTAAGAGCTATGGAAGCGTCCAGGCCGTGAGTGGTCTGGACCTCGAGGTCCCGGTCGGCCAGAGCCTGGCCCTGCTGGGTCCCAACGGGGCCGGCAAGTCCACCACCCTCAGCATGCTGCTCGGGCTGGCCCGGCCCGACACCGGCGAGGTCAGGATCTTCGGGGAGTCCACCGGGGACGCCGTGCGGCACGGCCTGATCGGCGCGATGCGCCAGGAGGGATCGCTGCCGGCCGGGCTGACGGTCCAGGAGGTCGTGGCCTTCGTCCGGGGCGTCTATCCCGACCCGATGCCGCTGGCGGAGATCCTCGAGCTCGCCGACCTCGGGGACCTCGCGGGACGCCGGGCCGACCAGCTGTCCGGTGGCCAGACCCAGCGGGTCTGCTTCGCCCTGGCCATCGCCGGCGCGCCCAGGCTGCTCGTGCTGGACGAGCCGACCGCCGCGATGGACGTGGAGTCCCGCCGCGGCTTCTGGGCCGGTATGCGCGACTACACCGCGGGCGGGCGGACCATCCTGTTCGCCACCCACTATCTCGAAGAGGCCGACGAGCACGCCGACCGGATCGTCCTGATCGCCGGCGGCCGCACCGTCGCCGACGGCACCCCCGCACAGATCAAGTCGATGGCCGGCGGCCGCACCGTCCGGTTCAACCTGGCCGGCCAGCCGTCGGCGGGGCTGGACCTGCTGCCCGGCGTGACCGCCGTGGAGATCCGGGGCGAGTCCGCTCTGATCCGCACCACCGACTCCGACGCCACCGCCGAGGCGCTGTTCGGGTCCGGACGCCGCGTTCGCGACCTCGAGATCAGCGGCGCCGGCCTCGAAGACGCCTTCCTGTCACTCACGAAGTAGGAAAAGGACCCCGACATGCTGAACTACCTGCGCCTGGAAATCCTCCGGACCTTCCGGGACCGCCGCTTCCTGTTCTTCTCCGTCTTCTTCCCGGTGATGCTGTTCCTGCTCTGGTCCAATGTGTTCACCGACGGCAGCCTCGACAAGACCACTCATCTGGACGCCGCCAAGTACATGATGGTCGCCTTCGGGGTCTACGGCGCGATCGGCGCGGCCCTCAGCACGACCGGCCCCCGCCTCGCCGCCGAGCTGCAGACCGGCTGGCTGCGCCAGCTCCAGGTCACCCCGCTGCCGGCCTGGACCGTGATCACGGTGAAGACGCTGACCGCGCTGACCGTGGCGCTGCCCGCCCTGGTCCTGGTCGCCCTGACCGCCGCACTCACCAAGGGCGTCACCCTCTCCCCGGTGGAGTGGGTCGCCGCGATCGGCCTGCTGGCGGTCGGCACCCTGCCGTTCGCGGCGCTCGGCACCCTGATCGGGTCCTCGGTCAAGGGCGACTCGGCCCAGCCCGCGATGCTCATGGTCTACTTCCCGCTCGCCATCGTCGGCGGCCTGTGGATGCCGGTCCACAAACTCCCCGGCTTCATGCAGACCATCGCCCCGTGGACCCCGTCGAACCGGCTCGCCGAGGTCGGCTGGGACATCGTCGGCGGCAGCGCCCCGTCGGCCACCGCCGGGCTGGTCCTGGTCGCCTGGACCCTGGCACTGGGCGGTCTGGCGACTCTCGCCTACCGCCGCGCTACCGTTCAGTCGTGATGAATTCGGTCTTCGGGTACTCCGCCGACGGGGAGACCAGGAGCTCTCCCCGTCGCAGCCGGGCGATCGGCGTCGGCATCGGGCTGCTCTTCCTGGTCAACCTGGCGGGGGAGATCGCCGGTTTCAGCGGCGTGCACCGGATCGTCACCGCCGCCGGCCTGGCGATCTTCGTGGCCCTCTACTTCACGGTCGCGCTGACCCGGGACCACTGGTCCGACCCGGTGACCACCCGCAACTGGGTCTGGTTCGGCCTGTTCGTCTGCGCCTCGGTGGTCTTCCCGCTCCTTGGCGGTGCCGACTGGATCTCCCTGCCGGTCTATCTGGGCGTCATCTCAGCGATCTTCCTCCCGTCCCGCTGGGCGCCGGCCGGAGTGGGCCTGTCGACCGCGGCGGCGCTGCTGGTCTGCCTCGCCGTCGGGGCCACCTCCGGCGCGGTGTGGGCGGTGAGCATCAGCACCCTGTCGATCGGCGTGATGATGCTGGCGTTCCGGCACTCCCGCGAACTCCTCGAACAGCTGCGCCTGGCCAGGGCCGAGGTCGTCCGGCTGGCCGCCGCCGAGGAGCGCCTCCGGATCGCCCGCGACCTGCACGACCTGCTCGGCCACAGCCTCTCCCTGATCGTGCTCAAGAGCGAGCTCGCCTCCCGGCTCGCGACCGTCGACGCCGAGCGCTACGCCCAGGAGATCAAGGACATCAACCAGGTGGCCCGGCAGGCACTCGCCGACGTCCGCGAGACCGTCTCGGGCTACCGCCGCCGGTCGCTGGCCGAGGAGATCGACTCCGCGCGCGGCGTGCTGACCGCCGCGGGCGTCGAACCCGTCGTGCGGACGAGCGGCACACCGCTGCCGGCGGAGCGGGACGCGCTGTTCGCCTGGGTGGTCCGGGAGAGCGTCACCAACATCGTCCGGCATGCCCGCGCGGGCCGCGCCGAGATCAGCGTGTCCGGCTCGGCCGTCGAGATCACCGACGACGGCCAGGGCGGCGCGGGCACGGCCCCGGGCAACGGCCTGTCCGGGCTCGCCGAGCGGATCTCCGACGCGGGCGGTGTG
>JBDSTJ010000489.1:0-3091 GCA_039928335.1 Streptosporangiaceae bacterium
TATCGCACGGAAGCGGATTACACCCCGCACTGGGACACCCGCACGGTGCGCCTTTCCAAAATCACCGACGTCGCCGCCCGCGGGCTCGACGTCGAGGACGTGACCCACGTGGTCAACTACGAGTGCCCCGAGGACGACAAGGCCTACGTGCACCGCATCGGCCGGACCGGCCGCGCGGGCAAGGAGGGCATCTCCGTCACCCTCGTGGACTGGCGCGACCTCCAGCGCTGGAAGCTGATCAACAAGGCTCTCGGCATGGAGATCCCGAACCCGGAGGAGACCTACTCCACCTCTGAGCACCTCTTCAGCGTCCTCAACATCCCCAAGGGAACCACCGGCACCCTGCCGAAGGCCAACCGGGGACGTGCGGGCCTGGCCACCGAGGAGCTTGAGGACATCGGCGAGACCGGCCGGCAGCGGGCCCCCAAGGCCCCGCGCGTCGTCGAGCCCGTCGAGGAGAGCGCCCCGCGCACCCGCAACAGCCGCAGCCGCACCCGGACCCGTTCCGGCAGGACCGTGGCACCCGCCGCCGAGGCACCCGCGACGACCGAGGCACCCGCGACGACCGAGGTCGCCGAGACGGCCGAGAAGCCGGCCAGGACCCGCACCCGGGCCAGGGCCGTCGTCGAGGTTCCCGCCCCGGCCGAGGCTCCCGACAAGCCGGTCAGGGCCCGTACCAGGGCCAAGGCCGTGGTCGAGATCCCCCAAGCAGCAGAGTTCACCGAAGCAGCAGAGTTCACCGAGGTCGCCCAGAAGCCGGTGCGCACCCGCACCCGGGCCGCCAAGACCGTCGAGGACGCCCCTAAGGCCGCCGTGCCCCAGGTCGCCTTTGCCGCTCCGCCGGCCGTCGACCCCGTCACCACCACCACCACCACCACCACCACCAACACCAACGAGGACGCGCCGGAGCGTCCCGCCCGGAGCCGCCGCCGCACCCGCAGCAGCAGCCGCCCCGCCGAGGCCAGCGAGAACAGCTGACCCCGAAAACCCGTACGCCTGCGCCCCGCTCGGCTCGTCGCCGTAGCGGGGCGTCCTGGTTTCCGCCCCTGTTTCCCTACAGCTCACGTGCCCGTGCGCTCCTGTAGGCAGGTCAGAGGGCCGCGCGAATTCTGAGGGCGTCGGCGGGGCGGTCGGTGATGACGACGGCGACGCGGGGGTCGGTGAGGAAACGGCGGAGGTCGCGGTCGCGGTTGACGGTCCAGATCATGGCGGGGAAGCCGGCGTCGGCGCACTGCCGGAGGACACCCAGCTGGGCCAGGCGGTAGTTGAGGGCCACCCAGTCCGCGCCGCAGGCCCGGATCTTGGAGATGGGCAGGAGGTCGCCCGCCACACCGCGCTCCCAGAAGGACCTGCCGACCGACAGAGCGCACCGAGCCGTGGGGAACTCCTTCTTCACGGCGGCGATCGACGATGGGATCTTGGTGGTCACCACGAAGCCATCCGGACCTGAGACCTCCTGGGCGAGCCTGACGATCTCGAGCTCGCCGCCCTGCTCCTTGAGGTCCAGATGCGCCACGGCCCGGCCCTGCAGGATCTCCAGGGCCGCCCGGACCCCGAAGTACCGTCCGGCCCCGGCCAGCCGGTCGTGCCGGACGACGGGCTCCCCCGAGAAGGCGGTGCGGATGTCGAGCTCGACGTACTCGGCACCGCTGGCCACAGCCCGTTTGAGAGCGAGGCCCTCGTCGTCGCTGTCCCTGCGGTGCGCGGAGATCGCTGCCATGGGCGTCAACGTTACCGCTGGCTGGGGTTGGTAGGTTGAATCATCGTGAGCAAGCCCCGGTTTCTCGAGCTGCCCCCCGCCGTGCGTCGCACCGTCATCGACACGGCCCGAGGGCGTTTCGCCGCGCTCGAAGCCGTGCCCGTCGGTGTGCCCGAGCGCTGCCCCGCCCTGCTGGTACCCGGATACACCGGCAGCAAGGAGGATTTCCTCGGCACCCTGCAGACCCTCTCCAGGGCCGGCCGCCGGGTGGTCGCGATCGACCTGCGCGGCCAGTACGAGACCGACGGGCCTGACACGCCCGAGGCCTACACCTGCGGCGCGCTCGGCTCCGACATCGGCGCGCTGCTCAGGGCGCTCGGCCCGGAACCGGTACACCTCGTCGGGCACTCCTTCGGCGGCCTCGTCACCCGTGAGGCGGTGCTGGCGGACCCGGCGGCCGTGCACTCCCTCACCCTGATGAGCTCGGGGCCGGCCGCGATCTCCGGGCACTCGGCGCTGCGCGCCGGAGCCCTGCGCGACGCACTCGCCCAGCTGACCATGGAGCAGATCTGGGACCTCAGTCTCGGCCCGGAAGCCCACTCGGCCGGGGTCGAAGCCGAGATCGTCGCCTTTCTGCGCGAACGCTCGGTGCGCAACTCCGTCGCCGGGCTGATCGCCATGGCCACCGAGCTGGTCTCCTGTCCCGACCGGGTCGAGGAGCTCGCCAAGGTCGCCGACGACGTCGATCTGCCGATCATGGTCCTGTACGGCGAGGACGACGACGCCTGGGATCCGCGCGAGCAGGCCTCGATGGCCGTCCGGTTGGAAGCCGACCGGGTCGTCATCCCCGGCGCGGCGCACTCCCCCGCCTGGGAGGCCCCCGAGACCACCGCCCACGCCCTCACCGGCTTCTGGAACACGGCCGAACGCCGCTAGGGGTTCCGGTGGTCTCCCGGCCGACCTGCGGAGGTCAGCCGGTCAGCCCTCGTGGATCACCAGTTCGGCCACGTCCGGCCGGCCCTCGATCACGGCGGCGGCGACGTCCAGCAGCTTGCGGTTGCTGGTGCGGGCGAAGTCGCGCATGGCACGGAAGGCCTCCGAGACCTCCATCTGGGCCCGTTCCGCGAGCACGCCCTTGGCCTGCTCGATCAGGACCCGGCTGTTCAGCGCGCTCTGCAACTGCTCGACGACCAGCGCGCTCTCGCGCGTCGCCCGCTCCTGCAGGATACTGATCGTGACCACGTCGGCCAGCGCCTGGGCCACCGCGATCGTGTCGGCGGAGACCGTCCCCGGCTCGGCCCGGAACAGGTTCATCGCGCCGAGGGTCTGGTCGCGCAGCCTGATCGGCAGGGCGTGCACGGCGGCGAAGCCGCGCTCGCGCGCCGCCGCGGT
>JBDSTJ010000490.1:0-6817 GCA_039928335.1 Streptosporangiaceae bacterium
GCCCGGCTCGGCACTGGTGACCGGATTGACCACGTCGAGGATGCTCAGCGCGGGCCGGCGATGGGGGTGAGCGAACGCCCCGGGCCGCCACGAGGTGCCGGTCAGCCCCGCGCAGACCACTCCGCACGGGACGCCGCCGTCGCGCAGGACCGCCAGGACCAGCGGGGCCCGCCGGTGCCAGGAGGCCAGCCGGAGCAGGTCGTAGGTCCAGCTCGCGGGCCGCGCCGTCCGGGCCCGGAGCCCCGGCCAGTCGGCGGGCTCCGGGTCGTGCCGGGGATCGAGCACCTCGACGGTGACGCTCATCCCAGCGACCACCTCGGAACCGCGACGAGCTTCATCGGCACCTCCCGGAAACCCAGCTCCCGCTTGACCTCGAGCCGGCCCCGCCCGGCGATCAGGCCCTCGCTGCCCTGGCCGATCACCTGCTCGACGGTGCGCAGATAGTGGTCGAAGTACAGGTGCCCGCGGCCGCCCTCCTCGATCGGGAGGCCCGACCACCACCCGAGCTGGGGCCAGCTCGGGTGGTGCAGCAGGGTGCTGAAGGCCAGCAGCCGCCCGGAGCCCTCGGTGTAGGTCAGGAAGGACACGTCGTCGCGCCGGACCATCTCGGCGAAGTAGCCCGCAGACAGTGGCACGCGCGGGTCGATACGGTTCTGCAGCCGCCGCTGCTGGTCGGCGACCATCCGGGCCAGCAGGGCCGGGTCCAGGTCGGTCCTGCGGGTGCCGGACTCGACGGTGAGATCGGGATCGGCGTCGATCAGCCGGGCCCGCCTGCGGAGATTGCGGCGGCGGCTGCCGCCCAGGGTGGCGAGCCAGCCGTCGACGTTCTTCCAGGTGATCGGCATCCGGGCGGTGCCGACGGACGCGCGCGCCACCGCGCCGGCCCGGGCGACGGTGGCGACCTCGCCGGGGGTCACGTGCCGGTACACGATCCCGGCCAGGCCGCGGCCGAGCCAGTGCCGGACCGCCCGCTCGAACTCGCGCATCAGCTCCCGCCGCTGCTCGGCCGACACGTCCGCGCGGAAGTGCCAGCTGACCTCGTTGCCCTCGCCGGGCAGCCGCACGTCCAGCACGATCGGTTCGCGGCGGCGGCGCGGGGCGGTGACGGAGCCGGGGCGGCGCAGGCCCAGATAGACGCCGGTGAGCGCGCCGACGATCGTGGGTCCGTGCCGGAACAGGGCCAGCAGCAGGGGGGACGGTGTCCCTTCCGAGGCTTTGCGGATCGCCTCGTAGGACCAGATCGCGGTGAGTCCCTCACCGGTACGGAACTCCTGCCAGCCGGGTGGTTCGGGGTCGAGACGTGGGTCGAAGAGCTCGATGCTCACGCGCAGCCTCCCGATGCTACTTTCAGGATCTATAGCAGAAAGGGCGATTCGTGACCATCGTCGGGCGCAGATTCGTTGCGGTCCGGTCGGCGTCGGCCTACCGTCAAGCGGCCGACCGGGCGTTCCGCCGGGTGCCGTTCTACCGCGAGCAGTGGGCGGTCGCCGGCCGGGTCCTGGCCCACCCGCGACCCGTGCCGTCGACGGACCTGGCCGGCGAGCTCTTCCGGCTCTGCCCGCTGGGCCGGCCCTGGCGGCCCGGCGCCGAGCCGTCACTGTGGATCGGGGATCGGGCCGCGCTGCGCCAGGCCGTCGGTCTGGTCAGCCACGCGCGGACCGTGCTGGAGATCCGCGACGCCTGTCTCGACTGGACGTCACTCGGCCGGGGTGTGCGCTACGGGTTCGTGCTGCCGCCCGGCGCCGACACCGTGGACGAGGACCGCCGCCTGCTGCTCAACCACCGGGCCGAAACGCTCACCGGCGCTTCGGTGCTGGTCGGGACGCCGCAGGACCTCTCGGTGGTGCGGCTGGAGGCAGAGCCCGTGCCAAGACTGTCGCTCGGTGCGGCGCTGTCCGGCGAGGGGGCGGCGCTCGTGCACGATCGCTGCCTCGGCTATTTCGCGGCGCGGCCGTCGTCGTGCGGCCGGTTGCACCTGCTGTGGCGGCGTTTCCATCTACGGGTCGACGACGCAGGCACCCCGATGGTCACGGATCTGCGTCGGTCCCGCCCCACGCTCGTCAACGTCGTGCCGGCCGGAGCTCCGCCGGTGTCGGTCGGGCACTGCCCGACGCACGACGGACCCGTCATCATGACGGGTCCGTCGTGACAGCACGAGAGGTCCACGGGGGTGCCCCCGCGGTCGGAGCACCGTTAGGCGGGCACGGCCTCGGGCTGCGCGGTCTTGGGGCGGAGCACCCGTTCGGCCAGCGGCGCGAAGACCAGCCCGATCCCGGCCCACAGGATCGCCTGGGTGGCGACCGCGTAGATCCGGAACTCGGCGAGGACGTCGGCGGGGAAGCCCGGGAAAATGATCTTCCCGCTGGGGTCGGTCACCGGCAGTGGCGTCTCGGACCCGTGCCGACCGTAGGCCGCCACGTTGGCCTCGAGCTCACCCAGCGACGGAAGCAGGAGCATGACGATCCCGAGCACCACCGCGCAGGCGAGCGCGGCGAGAAGTGTCGCGTTCCAGTTTCCGAACCTGGGCTGGAGCCGCTGCCCGAGCACCACCCCGGCGACCAGGACCACCAGGGAGATCCCGACCATCAGCAGGTAGAGCCCGCTGCGGTCCCGGATCGTCTCGTGGTGACCGACCGCGGGGGGGTTGGTCGGGTACTTGAGGAAGGGGATGAGGTAGAAGGACAGGAAGCCGCCCAATGCCACCAGCAGCGCCAGCGGGCGGGGACCGATCCTGCCGGTCCGGCCGCATGCCAGTGCGTAGGCCACGGCGAACAGCGCGCCCATCGCGACCCCGAACAGGATCACGCCGATGCCGATGCCGAGGTTCTCCTGGATCGTGCGGCTGAAGGGGTCGGCGTGCTCGTGCTCGACCGGAACCCCGGCGAGTTTGTCGAGGACGTGCTCGGCTTCGCTGCGGCCGCCCTCGTAGTCGATGGCATCCTGGATGAGCGGCTCGGCGAAGATCCTGGCGAAGACGAACGCCAGAATGCCGCTGACCGCGCCCGCGAGCATGCCCCGAAGAATGAACTGCCGTTCCACGGCGTACTCCTCTGAAGACGTGACGACTGTGAAGACGTGACGACGTGGGGGGTCAGTGGCAGGGGAAGCCGAGCAGGTGCCGTCCGTCGTGCAGGAATTCGTGGATGTACACGTTGTCGCCGAAGACCGAGGTGGCCCCCTGGTCGACGCCGAGGAAGTAGTAGAGCACCACGGCGAACAGGACGGTGCCGTAGGTCCAGGCCGCGGCCCGTACGCGGGGCACGACGAGCGGGGTGGCGCCGCTCGTGGGCAGAGTGGAAGTGGTCATGGGGGTCCTCCTCAGGGATTCTGCGTCCCTTGTCCGGGTGGAGCGTTGAGATAATGTCCGAGGGTCTGACTTTCCGGTCCGAGTGGACCGGATCACAGCGGCGCGACCGTGCCGGGTTTCCACCGGCTTCCTGCGACCATTACCTTTTGTCCGGAGCGTAGAGCCGGGACAGGCCAGCGTCAATCCGGCAGGGAGCCACATCATCAGAGTCGTTCTCATCTCGACTGGGCCCACCGCCGCGACCCGTCGGGCTTCCTTCCCCGCCGACGAGCCGCTCGATGCGCACGGCGCGGCCGCCGCCTCGGCGGCCCGAGGCGTCCTGAGCAGGATCGACGTCGCCTGGCGCGGCCCCGAGACGCGCTGCCGGGAGACCGCCGACGCCCTCGGCCTCGACGCCGTCGCGGACGCCGCGCTCGCCGACCTCGACCTGGGCGCGTGGCGCGGCCGGGCGATGCCGGACGTCGCACCCGAGGACCTGTTCACCTGGATGGCGGACCCCGCCGCCGCGCCGCACGGCGGCGAGACCCTCTCGGCCCTGCTCGGCCGGGTCTCGCGCTGGCTCGGGACCCTCCCCGACGCCCGCATCGCGGTCGTCACCCACCCGGCCGTGATCCGCGCGGCCGTCCTCTATGTCATCGGGGCTCCGGCCGCCTCGTTCTGGCGCATCGATGTCGCCCCGCTGTCCCAGACCCGGCTGTCCTGCCACGGCGGCCGCTGGCAGCTGGGCGAGACCGGCCACTCCCTCACCCCGGGGCGCTCAGCCGGAGGTCCGGGCCGGGGAGCGCAGGTGCCAGGCGACCAGGAACGCCTCGACGAGGCCCTCGGCGCGGGCGGCGGCGTCGAAGGTCTCCGTGACGCGCAGTCTCGCGATCTTGGCGAGTGAGTCGGCGGCCTCGTTGAGCAGGTGACCGGAGTGCCCTTTGATGTGGCGGAAGATGAGGTCGGGGCGTCCGGCGATCAGTTCGGCGAGCCCCACGAGTGTCGGCGGCTGGTCTCTCGACCGGGCTCGCAGGTCGTAGCCGGCGGGCATGGCGCGGACGTCGCCACCCTGCCAGCGGTCCAGGTATTCGAGTGCGGATGTGCTGTCGACGAGGACGGTCATCGGCCGCTCCGGCAGCCGGGCGAGCATGAAGTCGATGGCCCGGAGCTCGGTCACCAGCACCCGGGAGCTTCCGGTCGGGTCGAGGCGGTCCCTGCTCCACCCCCGCAGCCCCCATGACCCGTCGCTGACGAGGTATCCCATGCCGCCGCTGCGCTGTTTCCAGCCGGCGTCGGTCGCGGCGAGCAGGTCCCGTTCGCCGGCCCACCTGCTCACCTGCCCGTGGATCCCGCTGCGAATGTGCGGGACCTGCCGGATCTGCTCGGGCCGGACGTGCTCGTGGGCCGCCTCCGCCTCAGCCTGGACGAGGAGGCGCTCCGCCCAGACCAGATCGTCGTAGTGGGCGGCCTCGGTGGCCATCCGCAGGGAGGTGGCCGCCGCCGTGCAGCGCTCACAGCCAGACCTGGGTGATTTGAGAGCTCCCGCGCGGTGACGTAGTTCTTCGGGCAGTTCACTGAGGTAAGTGAGCATTGCACCAGTACATCAATTGTGCATTGACGTGACAAGCAGTTCTGGGAATCCGGCCGAGAACTGCTTGCTCGCAAGAGGAAGTCGGGGTGGAATAGCCAAAAAGGACTACATTTGGTGATCGGCTGTCCTTTGGCCGAGGACGGAAGGCGTCGCGCCCGCGCTCGGGTGGGGCTGCTGTGGCGGCGGCGGGACCACTGGGTATTGAATCGTCGGGGGACCGGGCCCTGCCGGGGCCGGCCCGAGTCGCCTGGAGGCACCCATGCCATGGACCGTCGCGGACATCCCGGATCAGACAGGTCGGACCGTCGTCGTCACCGGGGCGAACAGCGGACTCGGACTGATCACCTGCCGTGAGCTCGCCCGTCGCGGCGCGCGCGTGATCATGACCGCGCGGGACACCGCCAAAGGAGAGCTCGCGGCCGACGGCATTCGCTCCGCCGTCCCGTCGGCCCAGGTCGAAGTGGCCGCCCTGGACCTGGCCGATCTGGCCTCGGTGCGCGAGTTCGCCGGCGCCTTCGACACGCTCGCGCCCGACGGACTCGACCTCCTGGTCAACAACGCGGGCGTCATGGCCGTTCCCCGGCGCACAACGGCTGACGGTTTCGAATTGCAGTTCGGCACGAACCACCTCGGGCATTTCGCGCTGACCGGGTTGCTGCTGCCGGCACTGCTGCGCCGCACGGCACCGCGGGTGGTGACCGTCAGCAGCGGGGTCCACAAGGCGGGCCGGATGAACTTCGACGACCTGCAGGGCGAGAAGCGCTACCGCAAGTGGGGCGCCTACGCCCAGTCCAAACTCGCCAACCTGCTCTTCGCGTTCGAACTCGACCGGCGGGCCGAGGGCTCCGCACTGGTGAGCCTCGCCGCCCACCCCGGCTATGCGAGCACCAACCTCCAGGGCGTCGGCCCGGCGATGAGCGGCAGCAAGGCCGCGGCCTGGGTGGTCGGCCTCGGCAACTCGGTCCTGGCCCAGAGCGCCGACATGGGCGCCCTGCCCCAGCTGTACGCCGCGACCTCGCCCGAGGCGCGCGGCGGTACCTACATCGGCCCGGACCGCCTCTTCGAGCAGCGCGGCCACCCCAAGGTCGTGAGCTCGACGAAGGCCGCCCGGGATCCGAAGTCCGCCGAACGGCTGTGGCGGGCCTCGGAGGAACTGACCGGAATCCACTATCCCGACACCTTCCTCACCACGGAGTAGCCGGCCGACCGAAGCCCACGGTCGGCGGGTTTCCGGGTCCGGTCAGCCGCTGGCAACCTTCGTCGTCGCCGAGGCGTTACAACTCCGACATTGGTGGCAGGTAACCGGCATGGGCAAGGATGTCGACGCAGTCGCGATCAGTCGCGAGGACCGTACCCGGTACAAGAACAAGGTCCGGCAGTGCCTGGATGTGCTCGCGCGGATGCTGGGGGAGTCCCAGTTCGAGTTCGATCGGCCGCACATCGGGCTCGAGATCGAGCTCAACATCGTCGACGAGCACGGCGATCCGCTCATGCGCAACGCCGAGGTCCTGGCCGCCATTGCCGACCCGCTCTGGGAAACCGAGCTCGGCCGGTTCAACGTGGAGATCAACGTACCGCCGCGTGAGCTCGGCAGCGCCGGCGAGCTCGAGAGCGAGGTCCGCGACGACCTCGACCGGGCTGACCGGGCGGCCAGGACCGTGGGCGGTCGGCTGGTGCTGATCGGGATCCTGCCGACCCTGCGCGAACAGGACATCCACCTGGGCACCCTGTCCCGCAACGACCGGTACCAGGTCCTGAACGAGCAGGTCTTCGCCGCCCGGGGCGAGTCGATCCGCATCGTGATCGACGGGGCGGACGAGCGGCTGGACGTCACCGCGGACAGCATCACCCCCGAGGCGGCCTGCACCAGCGCCCAGTTCCACCTCCAGGTCAGCCCCGAGGAGTTCCCCGCGACCTGGAACGCCGCGCAGGCCTGCGCC
>JBDSTJ010000491.1:0-3017 GCA_039928335.1 Streptosporangiaceae bacterium
CTCGCCGGCGAGGCCGACGCGACCGTGCTCGGTCTCAACGCGGTCTGCGACGGCCACAACATCATCATCAACGCCGAGGCCACCTCGCTCATCGCCGAACTGGAGACCCGCGGCTATCACGTGATCCCGGTGGACCTCTCGGAGTTGCGCAAGGCCGGTGGCGGCCCCAAGTGCTGCACGCTGGAGATCCGACGCTGAGCGGTGGTGACCACAGCACCGCTCGGGTTTGCGGGTTGATCCTCGTGATCAGGACCAGTCAGACCCGCCGGGCGAAGAGGAGGACGGCGGCCATCGGCATGACGATGACGATCAGCAGGCCGGCCAGGGCCGCGTAGGACACCAGGGCCACGACCACGCCGGCGATCAGGCCGCCGACCGCCCCGCAGGCGTTCATCATCAGGTCCGACAGACCCTGGACCGAGGGGCGCAGAGCCACCGGGACGGACTCGGTGAGCAGGGCGGATCCGGCGATCAGGCCGCATGACCAGCCGAGGCCGAGCAGGAACAGCCCGATCGACAGCTGGACCAGTGAGTGTGAGCCCGCGGTGCCGGCCGTCATCGCCGCCAGGACCAGCAGGACCATGCCGAGCAGCAGTACGGGTATCTGCCCGAACTGGTCGGCGAGCCAGCCCACCAGTGGGGACAGGCCGAACATACCCGCGATGTGCAGGCTGATCACGATGCCGACGGTGCCGAGGGCGGCGCCGCCATGGTCGAGGTGGACCGGTGTCATCGACATCAGCGAGATCATGCAGGTGTGGCTGACCACGATCGCCGCCACCGCGACCCTGGCGCTCGGCGACCTGACCAGCACCTGCCAGCCCGACCGCAGGGACCGGCTGGGGGAGTCGCGTTCAGCGCCCGCCCGCGCCACCTGGAGCGGGTCGGGCCGCAACCCGGTGAAGATCCCGATCGTCGCGAGGGCGAACGCCCCGGCAGCCATCGCGTAGATCCCCAGGTGCCCGCCGACGGAGTCGGCCCGCCCGGCCAGCAGCGGCCCGGCGACCGCACCGCCGGTCGTGGCCCACACGACGATGCTGAGGTCGCGGGCGGCATGGCCGGGCCGGGACAGGTCCGTGGCGGAGTAACGGGCGGCGTAGTTCGCGGCGCTCGCGCCGCCGAAGAGGATCAGTCCCGCGAGGAGCAGCGGCCAGGAGCCCGCCGCCACCGCGATCACCGCGATGAGCGCGCCCAGCATCCCGCAGCCATAGGCGAAGACCAGGGCGGTCCTGCGCCCCCAGGTCACGGCGAACTTGGCGATCGGCACGGCCAGCAGGGCCGCGCCCAGGACCGCGCTGGTCTGGGCCAGCCCGCCGACCACGTCGCTGCCCGACAGCCGCTCGGCGACCAGGGTGCTGGCGGCGGCGCCCGCGCCGACCCCGATGCCGCCGACGACCTGGGTCGCCGTGAGCACCGACAGGACCCGGCGCTGTACGGCGATCCGGTAGGACGTCTGCTGCGCGGTCCAGGCCTGGCCGGATTGGACGGATGTCATGGAGCGCGCCCTCGAATGCGAGAAGTCTGGACAGTGCGCGCCAGCATAGGGGGCACTTGTGCGGTGCGTCACCAGGTCACTATTCGCCCGCCGTTCACCGACGGGACCACGGGCGGCGACCGGCCCGTCGTGTGGCTCCGTCAACCTCACCTGCGTGAAGGTCGCAATCGTGGCGGAGTCGTTCCTCCCGCGGATCAATGGTGTCACCAACTCCGTATGCCGAGTCCTCGATCATCTGGCCGCCCGCGGGCACGAGGCGCTGGTGATCGCGCCCGCTCCCGGACCGGACAACTACGGCGGTTTTCCCGTGCACGTCGTGCCGGGTTTCACCGTCCCCGTCTACCGGTCGTTCGTGGTCGGCCTGCCCAACAGGCAGGTCGAGGCGGCGCTCCGGAACTTCCAGCCGGACGTGGTCCATCTGGCCTCGCCCCTGGTGCTCGGCTCCTGCGGGGCGGCCGCCGCCCAGCGGCTGGGCATCCCCTCGGTGGCGGTGTTCCAGACCGACATCGCGGGTTTCTTCCGGCGGTACGGCTTCCGCGGCACCGACCCGCTCCTGTGGTCGTGGTTGCGCAGGTTGCACCACCGGGCCGACCTGACGCTCGCCCCGTCGCTGCCGACGCTCCGTGAGCTGGAGGTCCGGGGGTTCTCCCGGCTCGCGCTCTGGGCGCGTGGGGTCGACCAGGACGGGTTCCATCCCCGGCACCGCTCGCCCGAGCTGCGGGCCAGGCTCGGTCCAGCCGGGGAGACCCTGATCGGCTATGTCGGCCGGCTCGCCGCGGAGAAACAGGTGTCGCTGCTCGGCCGGCTGGTGGGGATCCCCGGTTCCCGGCTCGTGGTGGTCGGCGACGGCCCCGAGGAGGAACGCCTGCGCGGGCTGCTACCGGACGCGGCCTTCGCCGGGTTCAGGACGGGCCGGGACCTGTCGGAACTGGTCGCCTCCCTGGACATCTTCGTGCACACCGGGGCCAACGAAACCTTCTGCCAGGCCGTTCAGGAGGGGCTGGCGTCGGGGATCCCCGTCGTCGCGCCCGCGGCGGGCGGTCCGCTCGACCTGGTCAGGCCCGGTGTGAACGGGCTGCTGTTCGCCCCGTCGGACGGCACGGCCCTGCGGACCGCGGTGTCGGCGCTCGTCGCGGATCCGGCGCTGCGCGCCAGGATGGGGGAGTCCGCGCTGCGTTCGGTCCGGGGTCGCACCTGGGAGGCTGTCTGCGATCAACTTCTCGATCACTACGCCGGGGTGGTGTACGGGCCGGGCGTCCGGCGGGCCGCATGACCGGGTTCGTCTTCGTGGTCTCCATCCACGACGTGTCCCCCGCCACCGCGGCCGAGACCGGGGTGTGGGCCGGTGACCTGGACCGGCTCGGGGTCCCGGCCTCGCTGCTGGTCATCCCGTCGGCCGGCGGGGGGCCCCTCACCGACGACCCCGGCCTGGTCGCGGCACTGCATGATCTCGCCAGCCGGGGCCACGAGCTGTCGTTGCACGGGTTCGAGCACGCCGGGGTGCCCGGCGGACCGGTCTGGC
>JBDSTJ010000492.1:0-2659 GCA_039928335.1 Streptosporangiaceae bacterium
AACAACTCCCGGTCGGCCGGCTCGAGCCGCTGCGGATCCTCCAATGTGAAGTAGCGCTCCAACATCGTGTGCGCCTGCGCCAGCCACTCCTCCTGGACACCCTCCTCGGCATCCTCGAACAACGTGCCCAGCACCGGCTCCTCAGCCAGCAACCGCTCCCACTGCGGATCCAGCAGGCCCTGCGCCGCACCCACCGTGCGCCCCGCCGCCGGCAGGTCGAAAAGCCGCTCGAGCACCGCATGGACCAGTGTGCCCCGCACCGCGGCGGGACTCGGCCGCTCCGGAATCCGGTCGATGACCCGGAACCGGTACAACAGCGGACACGTCATGAAATCCCCGGCCCGCGACGGCGACAACGACCCGACCACCAGTGTCTGACCGGCCTCCGCCGATGCTCCCAAAGTCGTCATGCGACCGAGCGTAGGGCACGGCAACGACAGAGGGATTCCGCTGACTACCGGGGGTCGACCCCGCCGCTGGAAGTCCGCCGGTGGAAAGTCCGTAACATCGACACCGTGGACAACGACCAAGAGCCCAGGCCGGGCCTGCTGATGGGCCGGGTACTCGGCGGAGTCCCGATCTACGTCTCCCGGACCTGGCCCGTCGTCGCCATTTTGATCATGTTCATGTTCCGGCCCTATGCCGACGACATCGTCACCGGGCCCGCGGTCTGGATCGTCTCCCTCACCTTCGCGATCCTGCTGTACGTCTCGGTACTCCTGCACGAACTCAGCCACGCGGCCGTCGCCCGTGCCTTCGGCCTGCCCGTCCGCGCGATCATCCTGCACCTGCTCGGCGGCGTCACCCAGATCGAACGCGAATCCCCCAGCCCCGGCAAGTCCTTTCTCGTCGCCGCCGCGGGACCCGCGGTCTCCCTGCTCCTCGGCGCGGCCGGCGCACTCCTGGTCCTCACTGCCGACCTGCCTCCCGTACCCCGCCTCCTCGTCCAGGTCCTCACCGGCTCCAACCTCATCGTGGGCGTCTTCAACCTCCTGCCCGGCCTGCCCCTGGACGGCGGCTACCTCGTCCGCGCCATCGTCTGGAAGATCACCGGCAGTGACCGCACCGGCACCGTCGCCGCCGCCCAGACCGGCCGCGGCGTCGCGGTCCTCGTGCTCGTCGCCGGCACCTACGCCGCCGGCCGAGACAACGGCACGGACTGGTTCCTCGTCGTCTGGGCCGCCTTCCTCGCCTCCTTCATCTGGGTCGGTGCCACCCAGTCCCTGCGTGCCGAACGCGTCCGCGACCGCATCCCCCTCCTGCAGGCCCGCCGCCTCGGCCGCCGAGCCGCCCTCGTCACCGCCGAGACACCCCTCTCGGTGGCCCTGCAACGACTGCAGGAGACCCAGGCCGGAGCTCTCGTGGTGATCGACCACGAAGGACGCCCCACCGGCCTGGTCAGCGAACAGGCCGTCGCGGCGGTCCCCGAAGCCCGGCGGCCCTGGACCTCCACCGGCGACCTCGCCCGCAGCCTCGACGCCGACAGCACCCTCGCCGCGGACCTGTCCGGCGAAGACCTCGTGGTGGCCGTCCGCAGGACCACCGCCACCGAACTCCTCCTACTCGAGCCCACCGGCAGGATCTACGGCGTCCTGGCCGTCAAGGACCTCGCCGCACTGCTGTCCCGAGCCTGAGCCGCGCGCCGATAGCCTGAGGCTATGAGCGAAGCCACGACACCGAGTACCCGCACACCCCACGGAATCCTCCGGGACGGTGATCAAGTGCAGCTCACCGACCCCAAGGGCCGGATCAACACCATCACCCTGCACACGGGCAAGCAGTTCCACAGCCACAAGGGCTGGGTCGACCACGACGAGATCATCGGCGGCCCCGAAGGCGTCGTGGTCCGCTCCACCGGCGGCATCGCCTTCCTGGTCTTCCGGCCCCTCCTGCAGGACTACGCCGTCCGGATGCCGCGCGGTGCCGCCGTGGTCTACCCCAAGGACGCCGGCATGATCGTCGCGTTGGCCGACATCTTCCCCGGTGCCCGCGTCGTGGAGGCCGGAGCCGGCTCGGGCTCCCTGTCGTGCTTCCTGCTCCGCGCCGTGGGGGAGCACGGCATGCTCTCCTCCTATGAGCGACGTGAAGATTTCGCCGACGTGGCCCGCAAGAACGTCGAGAAGTTCTTCGGCGGCCCGCACCCCGCCTGGAAGCTCACCCTCGGCTCCGTCCAGGACGAGATCGTCGAGACCGAGATCGACCGGGTCATCCTCGACATGCTCGCCCCGTGGGAATGCCTCGACGCCGCAGCCAAAGCCCTGGTGCCCGGCGGCCTGATCTGCTGTTATGTGGCGACCACCACCCAGATGTCGAATGTGGTCGAAGGGCTCAGGCAGCAGGGCAACTTCGCCGAGCCGTACGCGTTCGAGACGATGCTCCGCTCCTGGCACGTGGAGGGCCTCGCGGTCCGCCCGGACCACCGGATGATCGGCCACACCGGCTTCCTGGTGACCGCCCGCCGACTCGCCGACGGGACCGAGCCCCCCCTGCGTCGGCGCCGCCCGGCCAAGGGCAACTACCCCGAACCGGTTTCGGCCGAACTCACTCCAGGTAATGGAAATACTTTCGTCACCCCCTCGGGTGACGCAACTCCGGGCGAATCGGCATTTGGTTCGCCCGACGCGTAATCGCCACCCGTACCCGCACGACACGCCATGTT
>JBDSTJ010000493.1:0-7215 GCA_039928335.1 Streptosporangiaceae bacterium
TCGGTTCTGGTGCTGGCCCTGGGGGCGTTGCTGGAAGGGCGGAGGCTGATACATGAGGTGCTCCCTGGGTCGAGGTCTCACCTCAAGGAACGCACCACGTCACAGATCATGACGGCTGAGTCACTCATATGACATCGATCCGTCACCATTCCGACACACTGCGTCTAATCCTTAATCTAGGTCATACGACAAGAAGTCAGCCCGGAACGGATGTTCTCGGAAGCGCGTCAGAACTACTGTTGACGGTCAACAGGCAGAGCTGGGAGCTCCGATGAGCAAGCTGATCGGCGGGCGCTACCGGTTGTCCGGCGAGCTCGGGCACGGGAGCGCGGGGTCGGTGTGGCGGGCCCTGGACGTGACGCTCGACCGTGAGGTCGTGGTCCGGGAGATCCCGGTGCGCGAGGAGTGGATGCGCGAGGCTCGGGTGTCGGCCCGGCTGAGCCACCCGGGCGTGGTGAGCATCCTCGACGTGATCGAGCAGGAGTCCCGGCTGTGGATCGTGATGGAGTACATCCGCGCGGCCTCACTGCAGGAGATCATCGATCGGGACGGGCCGATCGCGCCGCGGCGGGTCGCCGAGATCGGGCGGCAGGTGCTGGAGGCGCTGCGGGCCGGGCACCGCAAGGGCATCGTGCACCGTGACGTCAGGCCCAGCAACGTACTGATCACCCCGGAGGACCGGGTCGTCCTGCTGGACTTCGGCCTTCCGCCGGTCGAGGAGCCGCGCGACGGGTCGGGCTATTGGCCGCCCGAGGTCGTGACGGGCGAGCCCGCCGGCCCCGCGTCGGACCTGTGGTCGCTCGGCGCGACGCTCTACGCGGCGGTCGAGGGGCGCGCGCCGAACGAGCCGGGACGGCTCCCGCGCAACGCCGGCCCGCTGACGGGCGTGCTCGAAGGACTGCTGGTGCGGGAGCCGGCGCTGCGGATGACCGGCGACCAGGCGCTGCCGCTGCTCACCGACCTGTCCGACGCGCCACCCCGGACGGCGCATCCGGGCAAGGAGACCCAGTGGGACGCCGCGGTCGTGTTCCAGGCCACCGGCGACCCGGACTTCGAACCGGTCAACTGGAACCTGCCGGTGTCACGGCACAAGAAGCACCGCCACGACCCCTACATCCTGAAGACCACCACCCGGCAGCCCGTGCCGCCGGAGCCCGAGCCGGAACCGGAGCGCCGGTCGCCCCTGCGGGCCTTCGCCGACGGGTTCGGCGGCGTCTTCGGCGCCGTCGGGCACCGGAGCGAGCCGCTGCCGCCGTTCGAGGCCACCCTGGCCGATGACGTGCACGAGCTGTGCGTGGCGCTCGGGCTCACCGCCGACAGCGAGAGGTTCCGCGAATGAGCCCGACCACGCCGCACAAGCGCGGCGGCGAGTTCACGGTCAGCGAGCTGGCCCTGCTCGCCGAGAAGGCGCCGGACGCCTACCGGGAGCTGATGGACCAGAAGAAGCGCGAGCAGCGGCACCGGCAGCGGTTCGCCTGGGTCGATCTGATCGCCCAGACGGTCGGCCACCTGTGCGGGCTGGCGTCGCTGTCGATCCTCGCGCTGGTGGCCTGGCACGCCTTCGACCGGGACGCCCCGACCCAGGGCGCGGCGATCATCTGCACGGGTGCGGTGTCGATCGTCGCGGTGTTCGTCACCGGCCGGGTGTCGGGCGGCCGCAAACCGCCGAACGTCACTCGGTGATGAGATCGCACCCACACCGTCGATAAGTGAGCCCCGAAGCGGGTGAATTCGGGCCGGAATGAGTAGTGATCTGGGTCACTTCTGACCGATGATCGGGCTCACCCGTCCCGAGGAGAGCCCGATGCTGCGTCACCTTGCCACCGCCGCGTTGACCACCGCCGCGTTGACCACCACTGTGCTGACCACCGCCGCGGTCCTCACCCCGGCCGGCGCGGCCCACGCCGCCGACCCCGTCCACTATGTGGCGCTCGGTGACTCCTACACCGCCGGCCCGCTGACCTCGTTCCTGCAGCCGGGCGCGCCCATCGGTTGCATCCGGGGCGACCTCAACTATCCGACCCTGATCGCCAAGAAACTGAAGCCCGCCTCGTTTGAGGACGTGAGCTGCAGCGGAGCCAAGACCACCCACATGGCCGGGCCGCAGAGCTTCTCCGTCGGCAGGCCCAACCCGCCGCAACTCAACGCGCTCACCACCCAGACCACACTCGTCACGCTGACGCTCGGCGGCAACGACATGGGCTTCAGCAAAGCGATGAAGTGCTTCCAGGTGGCGGCCCAAAACCCCGAGGGCTCGCCCTGCAAGGACCAGCTCACCCAGGACGGCACCGACCCGTTCGAGGAAGGTGTCACCCGGTCCGCGCCGAAGGTCGGGGAGGTCCTCCAGGCGATCAGGGACCGTGCCCCGCACGCCCGGGTGCTGCTGCTGACCTACCCGCTGGTCCTGCCGCAGGGCCCCGGCTGCTACCCGTGGGTCCCCATCGCAGCGGGTGACGCGCCGTTCCTGCTGGGAGCCGAGCTCCGGCTCAACGCGATGCTCCTCGACCAGGCCGGCCGGCACGAGGTCGAGGTCGTCGACACGACAGAACCCGGCCACGACATGTGCCAGGGCGACCCCGCCAAGCGCTGGATCGAGGGCGTCCCGCTGCAGTGGGCGGCGCCCGCGCACCCCAACCAGCAGGGCGAACGCGCCATGGCGGAGCTGACCCTGAAGGTCCTGGGCGTAGTACGGTCAGAGTCAAGATCAGCTTCTTGAAGGGACTGCGGCGATGGCCTCGATGACCGAATCCGAGTGGCGTGCGTTCGTCAGCGAGGGGACCCGCACCGGGAAGCTCGCGACCGTCCGGCCGGACGGGCGGCCACACCTCGCCCCGGTCTGGTTCGTGCTCGACGGTGACGACGTCGTCTTCAACACCGGCAGGACCAGCGTGAAGGGCCGCAACCTCGCCCACGAGAACCGGGTCAGCCTCTGCGTCGACAGCGAGGTGCCGCCGTTCTCGTTCGTGGTGATCGAAGGTCACGCCGAGGTCAGCGAGGACCTGGAGCCGATGCTGCACTGGGCGAGGAGGATCGGCGCGCGGTACATGGGCGAGGACAAGGGTGCGGAGTTCGGGAAGCGCAACGCCGTGCCCGGCGAGCTGCTGGTCCGGATCCACATCAGCAAGGTCATCGCCCAGAAGAACGTGGCCGACTAGGGCCCCGTCGAGGGAGGCGGCCAGGCGTTCGGGAGCCGACCGGCGCCCGGCGCGTGGTTCCACGTGAACCCTCGCGGTGCCGGCCGGAGCGAGCCGGGCGATCAGCCGCGAACCGGGCACCCCCGCGGAACGTCGAACCAGAGGAAGATGGATCTCCCCCACTGATTGAGGAACGACACATGCGCAAGATCAGTCTGTCGATCGCGAGCCTGGCCCTGGCGGCCGGCGGCCTCACCGGTTGTTCGAGCAGCACCAAATGGTGTGAGTTCGACGCCACCGACCAGGTCGTCAACGACAGCTTCTGCAAGGCCAGCACTCCCGGCTATGAGTGGGAGCACGGCAGCAAGAGCAAGAAGAAGAAGCACTCGGTCAAGAAGAAGACGACGACGAAGTGACCAGGGGATTGGCGTGACCCAGCACGCCGTGGTCGTAGGCGGTCTCGGCGTGCAGGGCCAGGTCCACCCCGCTGATCTCCTCCTCCAGGTCCACCCGGAAGCCGACCACGCGGTCGATCAGCTTGGCGAGCGCGAAGGTCATGGTGAAGGCGAACGCGCCGACCACCGGGATCACCAGGAGCTGCCTGCCGAGCTGGCCGAAACCGCCGCCGTAGAGCAGGCCCTCGACCCCACCGGTCATGACGCCGGTGGCGAGCAGCCCGATCAGGGCGGTGCCGACGACCCCGCCGACGAGGTGCACGCCGACGACGTCGAGTGAGTCGTCATAGCCGATCCTGAGCTTCCAGGCCACGGCATAGGAGCAGACGATCCCGGCGGCCAGGCCCACCGCGAGCGCGCCGAGCGGGTCGACCGAACCGCACGACGGGGTGATCGCGACGAGCCCCGCGACCACCCCGGAGGCCGCGCCGAACGTGGTGGGGCGGCCGTCCCGGCGCTGCTCGACGATCAGCCAGCCGAGCAGGCCGGTGCAGCCGGCCAGCAGGGTGTTGAGGAAGACCGCGGCGGCGGTGCCGTTGGCGGCCAGCGCGGAACCGGCGTTGAACCCGAACCAGCCGAACCAAAGCAGGCCGACTCCGAGCAGGACCATCGGCATGTTGTGCGGCCGCATGGCCTCCTTGCGGAAGCCGTGCCGCGGGCCGAGCACCAGCGCCATGGCCAGCCCCGAGGCTCCCGAGGCGATCTCGACGACGAGGCCGCCGGCATAGTCGAGCGCACCGAAGTGCATGATCCAGCCGTCGGCGTTCCAGACCCAGTGGGCGATCGGGGCGTAGACCGCGAGGGTCCACAGCGGCACGAACACCATCCAGGCCACGAACCTGGCCCGGTCGGCGATCGCCCCGCTGATCAGTGCGGCGGTGACGATCGCGAACGTCAGCTGGAAGGTGGAGAACAGCAGCGTCGGCACGCCCGACGTCACGTCGGACGGCCCGATGCCGTGCAGGCCGAGGTGCTCCAGCCCGCCGATCAGGCCGCCGTGGTCCCGGCCGAACACCAGGCTGTACCCGGCGACCACCCAGGCGATCGCCACCAGCGGGATCGACACGAAACTCATCATGATCATGTTGAGGACGCTCTTGGAGCGGACCATGCCGCCGTAGAACAGGGCCAGGCCCGGGGTCATCAACAGGACCAGCGCGGTGCTCGCGAGCAGCCAGGCCGTCGCGGCCGGGTCGATCTTCATCGGGCGTCCCCTTCCAAGCGGCGTTGGGATGGAGGTTCGCCGACTTCCGTTTCGCCGCTTGGTCGGCCTTGTTTCGTCCGTGTTAAGTGTTTCGGTGGTGTTGCCGACTGCTCACAGTGCGCGGAGCGCGGCCAGCAACCGGGTGATGTGCTCGTCGGTGGTGCCGACGCCGATGCTGGCCCGGATCGCGGTGCCGGTGCCGTCGGTACAGCCGCCGCTGCCGGCCAGCAGGTGGTTGACGAACGGGTGCGCGCAGAACTTGCCGTCCCGGACCCCGATGCCGTACTCCTGCGACAGCCTCTCGGCGACCGACCGGGCCGGGTGGCCGTCGACGGTGAACGACACGATGCCGACCCGGGGGTGCCGCGGACCCCACAGCCCCAGTTCCCGTACGCCGGCGATCTCGGCGAGCCCGGCCCGCAGCCGGCCCAGCAGGCGCTCCTCCTCGGCGACCAGACAGTCCCAGTCGACCAGGGCCTCGCAGGCGGCGGCGACCGCGATGGCGCCGAGCACGTTGGGGGTGCCGGCCTCGTGCCGCTGCTCGGCGTCGCCGCACCACTGGGTCCGGGTGGAACTGACGGACTTGCTGGCCCCACCGCCCAGCAGGTAGGGGTTGGCCGCGCGCAGCCAGTCGGCGCGGCCGGCGAGGACGCCCGCGCCGAACGGGGCGTACAGCTTGTGCCCGGACAGGGCCACATAATCGAGGTTCCCGGCGTCCAGCGGCCGGTGCGGGGCGAGCTGCGCGGCGTCCACCGCGATCCGCGCGCCGTGCCGGTGGGCGACCTCGGCCAGCTCCTCGATCGGCCACAGCTCACCGGTCACGTTGGAGGCGGCCGTGACGACCAGCAGGCGCGGGCCCTCGGGGGCCGCCCGGAGCGCGGTCGCCGCGGACCTGATCGCCTCGGCGGGACTCGCCGGGATCGGCAGCCGGACCGCGCGCCGCCACGGCAGCAGGGTCGCGTGGTGCTCGGACTCGAAGACCACCACGGTCGTGCCCGCCGGGACCGCGCGGGCCAGCAGATTGAGCGCGTCGGTGGTGTTGCGGGTGAACACGACCGCCTGCGGGCCGCCGAGGAAGGCGCGCACGGTCTCCCGGGCGTCCTCGTAGGCCTTGGTCGTGACCTGCGAGGCGTAACCCGCGCCCCGGTGGACGCTGCTGTAGTAGGGCAGCGCCCGCGCGACGGCGTCCTGCACGGCCGCCAGGCAGGGCGCGCTGGCGGCGTAGTCCAGATTGGCGTAGGGCAGGACGCCGTCGGTGACCGGGACGAGCGCGTCAGCGCCGACGATCTTGAGAGAGCGGGTCAGAACGGACATGGGAATGCCTCCGGAGATCCAGGGATCTCAAAGGTGAGATCCGCGCTTGCCCGGCACTTGAGGTGCGGGCCCGGTCCTCACCTAGGGCACCCCACCGCGGCGGAGGGTTGCCGACCAGCTAGCTAGGGCTTGATGCTGGTACTCATGACCTGTGTACGACAGCTTAGCGAAGTCCGACGAACAGGTCATCCTCCGGGAGGGGTCCGTCGCCCTTGACCCGGGTGAAGGACTCCTGGCCGAACATCATCTGCTGGGCCTCCGCGGGCATCCGCAGGAAGAAGATGTTCTCGCCCTGGCTGGCGTGCGCCATCAGGGCCTCGATCTTCTGCTTGGCGTACGCGCCGACCTCGACGACGGTGGTGACCAGCTCGTCGGGGGTGCCGAACTCCGGCGGGTTGTCGAGGTCCATGCCCGGGGCCTCGATGTTGTGGTCCCTGAGGTACTGGAACATCGTGCGGATCCCGGACTTGGGCATCGCGGTGTAGTAGAACTTCCGCGGGATCCCGGTCGCGTCGGAGGCGGCCATCGCGACCCGGTGGGCCTGGATGTGGTCGGGGTGTCCGTATCCGCCGTTCTCGTCATAGGTCACGACGACCTGCGGCTGGTAGTGCTCCATCAGCGCGATCAGCTTGGCGGTCGACTCGGCCAGGGGCACGTTCCAGAAGGCGTCGTCGGCATGGTTGGTGTCCCAGCCGTCCATCCCCGAGTCGGTGTAGCCGAGCAGTTCGACGTGCTCGATGCCGAGGATCGCCGCGGACTCCTTGAGCTCCTCGAGCCGGGTCGCCCGCACGGCCGCGCCGTCGTGGCCCTCCTCGCCGGGCTTGACGCCGCCGGGCCAGTCGCCCTGCTCGCCGTTGGTACAGGTGACCAGCACGGTCCGGATCCCCTCGGCGGCCGAGCGCGCCAGGACTCCGCCGGTGCCGAGGACCTCGTCATCAGGGTGGGCGTGCACCGCCATCAGAGTGAGCATGGTGATCAGCCTACTTCGGCCTGCTGGATCCACACATGCAGGAGGAGCATCAGTTCGAGTCGCATCCCATCGCCGCCACCCTCCTCCTTGCCGCCTCCAAGTGGCTGGGGCGTCTCGCCCCAGTCCGTGGTGGGAGCG
>JBDSTJ010000494.1:0-4907 GCA_039928335.1 Streptosporangiaceae bacterium
TTCGACCTCGGCGGCCATTCGCTGCTCGCCGGCCGGGTCGCCGCCCGGGCCCGGCAGGCGCTGAACGCCGAGCTGACCATCCGCGACGTGTTCCAGGCGCCGAACGTCGCCGCGCTCGCCGGCCGCCTCGGCGTCCCGGCCCGTGGCCTGCCCGCGGCCGTGGCCCAGGCGGAGCGGCCGGATCCGCTGCCGCTGTCCTATGCCCAGCGCCGCCTGTGGTTCCTGTCACGGCTTGAAGGCGCCAACGCCACCTACAACGTCCCCCTCACCGTCAGGCTGTCGGGCGATCTCGACGTCGCGGCGCTCGAAGCCGCCTTCGGCGACCTGATGCGCCGCCACGAGGTGCTCAGGACCGTGTACGGCTCCATCGACGGCGAGCCGTACCAGCGCGTCCTCGACCGGCCGCCGGTGCCCTGGGAGGTGCGGCGCGTCGACCTGCTCGAACTCGCCCTGGACGATGCCGCCGCCCGTCCCTTCGACCTGACCGCCGAGCCCCCGATCCGGGTGACGCTCTTCGACCTCGGCGGCGGGGACCGTGTCCTGCTGATCCTCCTGCACCACATCGCGACGGACGGTGAGTCACTCCGGCCGCTGTTCGCCGACCTGTCCGCGGCCTATACGGCACGGCGGGCGGGAAGGGCTCCCCAGGGGTGGACGCCTCTGCCCGTCCAGTACGCCGACTACGGGCTCTGGCAGCGGTCCGTCCTGGGTGCGGCCTCCGACGCCGGCGGTCTGCTGTTCCGGGAGCTGGAGTTCTGGCGGGAGAGGCTCGACGGGATCCCCGAGGAGCTCGGCCTCGCCCTGGACCGCGCGCGCCCGCGGATCGCCGGGCACCAGGGCGGGGCGGTGGAGGTCGGCTTCGGCCGTGACCTCTCGACAAAGATCATGAGTCTGGCGCGGGCCGAGCGCTGTACCCCGTTCATGGTGCTGCAGGCCGCGCTCGCCCTCACCCTGACCCGGTTCGGCGCGGGCGAGGACATCCCGATCGGAGCCCCCGTGGCCGGGCGTTCTGCGGACGGGCTCGACGATCTGGTCGGGTTCTTCGTCAACACCCTGGTGCTGCGCACCGACACCTCGGGCGACCCGTCCTTCCGCGAGCTGCTGGCAAGGGTCAGGAACGCCGACCTCGACGCGTTCGCCCACCAGGAGACACCGTTCGACCTGCTGGTCGAGGCGCTCAACCCGGCCCGGTCGCTGTCCCGGCACCCGTTGTTCCAGGTCTGCCTGGGCCTCGAGCACGCCGGGGGCCTCACCCCTGACCTGCCGGGGGCCGAAGCCGGCCCCTGCACCGTCGTGCACAGCGGTGCCGTGAAGTTCGACCTCGAGTTCCTGCTTCAGGAGAACGCCGACGGCATCGGCGGGGCCGTCCTCTACAGCCTGGACATCTTCGATCGGGAGACGGTCGAACGGATGGTCGCGGCCTTCTCGCGGGTCCTGGCGGAGGTGGTCGTCCGGCCGGAGGTGAGGCTGGGCGAGGTCGAGGTGCTGGCGCCGGGAGAACGCGAGCTGATCGTGGACGCCTGGAACGCCACGGGCGGCCGCGCCGAGGCCGAGACGACCCTGCCGCGGCTGTTTGAGGAGCAGGCCCGCGCGCGCCCCGGCGCCCCGGCACTGATCTTCGGCTCGGAGCGTCTCACCTACGGCGACCTGAACGCCAGGGCCAACCAGCTGGCGCACCTTCTGGTGGAGCGGGGCGTACGGCGCGGCGACGTGGTGGGCGTCCTGTTCGAGCGCGGTCCCGACTTCGCGGCGGCGCTGGTCGGCGTCGTCAAGACCGGGGCCGCCTACCTCGTCCTGGATCCGGCCTTCCCCGACGCCCGGCTGCGCCTCGTCGCGGAGACCGCGTCAACGGTCGTGACCTGCGATGCCCTCGCGACCCGGCTCAACGGCCCGATGCTGCGGATCGGCGAGGCCGTTGGCCTGCCCGCCACGGACCCGGGCCTGCACGTGGACCCGGGCGACGTCGCGTGCGTGATGTTCACCTCCGGTTCGACCGGCCGCCCCAAGGGCGTCGCGACACCGCACCGCGCCATGGCCGGCACGCTGGCCGGCCAGCAGTACGCCACGTTCGGTCCGGGGGAGGTGTTCCTGCAGTGCTCCCCGGTGTCCTGGGACGGTTTCTCCCTGGAGTTCTGGGGTGCTCTGCTGTTCGGCGGGACGTGTGTCCTGCAACCGGGCCAGCGTCCCGAACCCGGCCTGATCGCCGCGCTGTCCACAGAGCACGGCGTGACGATGCTGCAGCTGTCCTCGGGCCTGTTCAACCTGATGGTCGAGGAGTATCCTCTCGCCTTCGACACCGTGCGGATCGCCTTCACCGGCGGCGAGACCGCCTCCGCCACCCATGTCGCCCGCATCCTCGCCCGCACGGAGGAAGCCCGGCCCGCACCAGAGTCGCACTCCTGCGCTCGCCGGGCCGGCACGGTCTCGAACGCCTACGGCCCGGCCGAGTCGATGGGTTTCTCGACCACCTACGAGGTCCCGCCGGGCTTCGACGCCGCGAGCGTCCCGATCGGCCGCCCGGTCGACGGAAAATCCCTGTACGTGCTCGATGAGCGGCTCCAACCCGTCCCGACGGGCGTCGTCGGCGAGGTCTACCTGGGCGGCGTCGGCCTGGCGCACGGCTATGCGGGCGCCCCCGCCCTGACCGCGGACCGGTTCGTCGCCGATCCCTTCTCCGCCGAGGGAGGCAGGCTCTACCGGTCGGGCGACCTGGCCCGGTGGCGGAACGAGGGTGTGCTGGAGTTCGCAGGCCGGGTGGACGACCAGGTCAAGATCCGGGGGTTCCGGGTCGAACCCGCCGAGGTCGAGCGCGCCCTGCTCGAGGAGAACGGGGTGGTGCGGGCCGCGGTCCTGGCGCTGCCGCACCAGGGCTCGACGCGCCTGGTCGGCTATGTGGTCGGCGCGCCCGGCCTCGACGGCCGCGAGGTCCGGGACCGGCTCCGGCGTTCGATGCCCGAGTATCTGGTCCCGTCAGTGGTGACCGTGCTGCCCGAGTTGCCGCTGATGTCCAACGGCAAGCTGGACCGCAGGGCGCTGCCCGTACCTGAGGCGGCGGGCGCGGTCGACGGCCGGGCCCCGCGCGACACCCGCGAGCAGACCCTCTGCGGTCTGTTCGCGGAGGTGCTGGGCGTGTCCCTGGTGAGCATCGATGACGACTTCTTCGACCTGGGCGGGCACTCCCTGCTCGCCGCCCGCCTGGCCGCCAGGACGCTGACCGTCCTCGGCGTGGAGCTGAGCATCAGCGACATCTTCCAGGCCCCGACCGTCGCCCTGCTGGCCGAGCGTCTGCCGGCCGAGGGCACCCAGCGCCGGAGCCGTCCGGCGCTCAAGCGGCGGACCCGGTCCGGCTCCCTGCTCTGACGAACCCCCCACATCCGCTAGCGAGCCCACTCAAGCCAAGGAGAGCAACGATATGACGACAGCCCCCGATGACGTGGTGTGGACGCTGCCAGGCTCCGCACGCACCAGGACGTCCCTGCTGGTCCTCCCGCACGCGGGCGGCAACGCCCACGCCTACGCGGAGTGGCGCGCGTACCTGCCCGACCATGTGCGCCTGCTCATCGGCCAGTACCCCGGCCGCGGCGCCCGGTTCAGCGATCCCCTCCCGCAGGGCATCGACGACCTGGTCACCTCCGTTGTGCAGTGCCTGCCCGCCGACACCACCGACCTCGTTGTGCTCGGCCACAGCATGGGCTCGCTGGTCGCCTTCGAGGTCGCCCGCTCGCTCACCGCCCAGGGCCGCCCGCCTCGGGCGTTCGTGGCCTCCGCCTGCCGGGCCCCGTTCCTGCCGAACCCCAGCCGGGTCGGGCCGGCCGCCCTGAGCGACGACGAACTGGTCGCGGTCATCAAGTCCCGCGGCGGCACCGACGACGGCATCCTCGACGAGCCCGAACTGCGGGAGATCGTGCTGCCGTCGATCCGGGCGGACTTCGCGATCGACGACGACTACCGCTTCACCGGCGCGCTGCCCGCCCTCGGCTGCCCCGTACACGCCATCGGCGGCGACGGCGACACCGTCGTGCCGGCCGAGGCCCTCGCCCGGTGGTCGGAGCTCACCGACCGTGGAGCGGCGCTGACCGTGCTGCCCGGCGGCCACTTCTACTTCCAGTCACAGATGGACGCGTTCATGCCGCTGGTCACCGCGGTCATCGAGTCCCGGCACGAATTCGCCTGAAGGGAACCGTCCGATGTCGCCCAAGCTTCCGGTGTTCCATACCCCGCATTTCGACGCGTTCGAGCCCGCCCTGGTCTGGCTCACCGACCACCAGCCGCGGCTGCGGCGTGAGCTGCTGACCTCGGGCGCCCTGATGATCCGCGGCGTTCCCGTCGCCGATGCGGCCGGTTTCGCCCGGGTCCGCGACGTGCTGATGCCCCAGCGGGCCGGCTACAAGGAGAAGGCCACGCCGCGCACCGACTTCGGCGAGGGCGTCTTCTCCTCGACCGACCTGCCCGCCGTCCAGCCGATCCGCCTGCACAACGAGAACAGCTACACCCTGGACTTCCCCGGCACGCTGCTGTTCGGCTGCCTCACCGCCCCGGCGGAGGGCGGCGCGACGACCGTCGGCGACATGCGCGAGGCGCTGCGGCTCATGCCGCCGGAGCTGCTCGCCCGGTTCGAGGAGCACGGCTGGCTCCTCGTCCGCAACTTCTCGGAGCTGGCGGGCCTGCCCTGGAACCAGAGCTTCGCGACCGACGACCCGTCGGCCGTCGAGGCCTACTGCGTCGCGAACACCATCGGTCATGAGTGGCTCGAGGACGGCGGGCTCCGGACCCGTCAGCGCCGCTCCGCCGTGGTCACCCACCCGGTCACGGGTGAACGCGTCTGGTTCAACCACTTCGCCTTCTGGAACGAGTGGACGCTCGACGCCGACGTCCGGGACGTGCTCGTCGAGACCTACGGGTCCGGC
>JBDSTJ010000495.1:0-4138 GCA_039928335.1 Streptosporangiaceae bacterium
CGCACTCGACAACCTCGTCGTCACGACCGCGTTGCCCTCGATCCGCGAGGACCTCGGCGGCGGGCTCTCCGACCTCGAATGGACCGTCGGCGCCTACACACTGACCTTCGCGGTGCTGCTGCTGTTCGGTTCCGCGCTCGGCGACAGGTTCGGCCGCCGACCGCTCTTCCTGGTCGGCATTGTGATCTTCACCGGGGCCTCCGCGGCGGCCGCGATGTCCTCGGGCATCGAGCTGCTCATCGCGGCCCGTGCCGTCCAGGGCGTCGGCGCGGCGATCATGATGCCGCTGACCCTCACCCTGCTCACCGCCGCGACCCCGCCGAACCGGCGCGGCATGGTCTTCGGGATCTGGGGTGCGGTCAACGGCCTGGCGGTCGCGGCCGGCCCGCTGATCGGCGGCGGCCTCACCGAGCACGTCTCCTGGCACTGGATCTTCTGGGTGAACGTGCCCGTCGGCCTGGTGCTGCTGCCGCTGGCCCGGTTCCGTCTCGCCGACAGCCGCAACCCCGACGCCCGCCTCGACCTGCCCGGCACCCTGCTGGCCAGCGCCGGCCTGTTCGGCATCGTGTACGGGCTGATCCGCGGCAACGTTGACGGCTGGACCAGCGGCTATGTCCTCACCGGCCTGGCCGGCGGCGCGATCTTGCTCACCGCCTTCATCGCCTTCGAGCTCCGGACCACTCACCCGATGCTGCCGATGCGGCTGTTCCGCAGCCGGGCGTTCAGCGCCATCAACGCGGCCAGTCTGCTGATGTTCCTGGGCATGTTCGGCTCGATCTTCCTGCTCAGCCAGTTCATGCAGGGCGTGCTCGGCTACTCGCCGACCGAGGCGGGGCTGCGGATGCTGCCCTGGACCGGCATGCCGATGATCGTCGCGCCGATCGCCGGGATCATGTCCGACCGGATCGGCGGCCGGCCGGTCGTCACCCTCGGCCTGACCCTGCAGGCGATCGGCCTGGGCTGGTTCGCGCTGATCGTCTCGCCGGACGTCTCCTACCTCGCCCAGCTGCCCGCGCTGATCATCAGCGGCACCGGGATGGCGATGTACTTCGCGCCCTCTGCCAACCTGGTCATGAGCAGCGTCAAACCCAGCGAGCAGGGCATCGCCTCGGGCACCAACAACGCCCTCCGCGAACTCGGCGGCGCGTTCGGTATCGCGATCCTCGCGTCGGTCTTCGCCTCCCAGGGCGGTTATGAGACCCCGCAGATCTTCGTCGACGGCCTCGTACCTGCCTTGTGGGTCGGCTCGGCGGCCGTCGCGGTCGCCGCGATCGCCGCGTTCCTCCTGCCCAGGGCCCGCAGGGTCCCGGCCGAGCCCGCGCACGAGCTGTTCGAGGCGGTCGCCTGACCGAAGCCCGGGGTCACAGACCCAGGACCACGGCCAGGTCGGACTTGAGCGCCTCGATGGTCATGGTCGCAGCCCTCCGGGACGCCGCGACGTTCCCGTCCGGGACCGGGACCACGACCTCCAGGTAGGACTTGAGCTTGGGTTCGGTGCCCGACGGGCGGATGACCACCCGGACGCCGCCGGACAGCGTCAGCCGCAGGCCCTCGGTGGGCGGCAGGTTGTTGACCCCCTCGGCCAGGTCCTCGACCAGGGTCACCTCGTGGCCGCCCAGCATCGCGGGCGGTGACCGCCGCAGCCGGGCCATGGCATCGTTGATCAGCGAGAGGTCGTCGACCCGGACCGACAGCTGCGAGGTCGCGTGCACGCCGAAGCGCAGCGCCTGGTCCTCGAGCAGGTCCAGCAGGGTCAGGCCCTCGCGTTTGGCCGAGGCCGCGAGGGCGGCGACCGCGAGGGCGGCGCTGATGCCGTCCTTGTCGTGGACCGGGACGCCCTTGTCACCACCGAGGCTGTAGCCCAGCGCCTCCTCGTAGCCGAAGACCAGGCGGTGCAGCGGCGAGCCTGCCTTCATGATCCACTTGAAGCCGGTGAGCGTCTCGGCGAAGTTCACGCCGTAGGACTCGGCGATCTTGCCGAGCAGCGACGACGACACGATCGTGGTGGCCACCAGCCGGTCGCCGCCCGAGGTGTGCCGCAGGATGTGCTCGGCCAGCAGGCCGCCGACCTCGTCACCGGTCAGCATCCGCCAGCCCCCGCCGGGCAGCGGCACCGCGACCGCGCACCGGTCGGCGTCCGGGTCGTTGGCCAGCGCGAGGTCCGCGCCGATCTGTGTGGCCAGCCCCAGGACCAGATCCATCACTCCCGGCTCCTCCGGATTGGGGAAGGAGACCGTCGGGAAGTCCGGGTCGGGCAGGCACTGCTCGGGCACGACCATCGGCGCGGCGAACCCGAAGTCCATGAACGCCCGGATCAGGGTGGCGGCGCCGACCCCGTGCAACGGCGTGTAGGCGACCCGTACGTCCCGGGCCGCACCCAGCGGGACCCGGCTGATCGCGTCCAGATAGGCCAGGACGATCTCCTCGCCGAGCACCTTCCAGGTCGGGTCCGAGGGCTTGCGCGGCTGGTGCGGCGGCACCCCCAGCGGCAGCCGGTCGACCCGGCCCACCCGGGCGATCTCGGCGGAGATCTCCGAGTCGACCGGCGGTACGATCTGCGCCCCGTCGTTCCAGTAGACCTTGTAGCCGTTGTCGCGCGGCGGGTTGTGGCTGGCCGTGACCATGACGCCCGCGTTGGCGCTGAGATGCCGCACCGCATAGGCGAGCACCGGGGTCGGCAGCGGCCGCGGCAGCACCCATGCGCGGATGCCCTGACCGGTCAGCACCGCGGCGGTGTCCTGGGCGAACTGCCGGGACCCGTGCCGGGCGTCGTAGCCGACCATCACCGCGAAGACCGAGGGCCGCTCCGCGGGCTGGCCGGCGAGCAGCCGGTTGCCGAGCCCGGCCGCGGCCCGCATGACCGTCACCCGGGTCTTCCGGTTGGGCCCGGCCCCGAGCTCACCCCGCAGCCCGGCGGTGCCGAACTCCAGGGTCGCGCCGAAGCGGTCCGCCAGGGCGGCCTCGTCACCGGTCTCCAGGATCAGCCCGAGCTCGGCCTGGGTGACCGGGTCGGGATCCTGGGCCAGCCACTGCTCGGCCCGCTCGCGGTCGGTCACAGCTTCTCCACCACGGTCTTGAGCAGCAGGCCCATGCGCTCGGCGGCGTTCCGGCCGGCCTCGAGGACCTCGGTGTGGTCGAGCAGCGCGTCCGACAGCCCGGCCGCCACATTGGTGACCAGCGAGATCGCCAGCACCTCGGCCCGGCCCTCCCGGGCGGCGATCGCCTCCAGCACGGTCGACATGCCGATCAGGTCCGCGCCCAGGGTCCGCAGCATCCGGATCTCGGCCGGGGTCTCGTAGGTCGGGCCCCGGAACGCCGCGTAGACGCCCTCGGCGAGGCTCGGGTCGACCTCCAGCGCGAGCGCCCGCAGCCGCTTGGAGTAGACCTCGGTCAGATCCAGGAAAGTGGTGCCGGTCAGCGGGTTGGCCCCGGTCAGATTGAGGTGGTCGCTGATCAGGATCGGGTCGCCGATGCTCTGGACCTCCGGCCTGAGCCCGCCTGCGGCGTTGGTCAGCACGACCGTGCCGACCCCGGCGGCCAGCGCGGTGCGGATGCCGTGCACGGCCGGGTCCACCCCGCGGCCCTCATACAGGTGGGTACGGCCCAGGAAGACCAGCACGTTCCGGCCGGCCAGCCGTAGCACCCGGATCTTGCCACCGTGCCCGGCGACGGCAGGGGCCGCGAAACCGGGCAGCTCGGTGACCGCGATCTCGGCCACCACCTCGCCGAGGACGTCGGCGGCGGGCACCCAGCCCGACCCCATGACCAGGGCGACGTCGAACGTCTCGGTGCCGGTCAGGGACCTGAGGGTCGTGGCGGCTTCACGGGCGAGTTCATAAGGGTTGTTCAGCACCACACCAGGTTATTGGGTGCCTGCACAACGCCGACCCGGAATTCACACCAAAACTGACCATGGAAACGGGGCGGCCTTGTGGGGTTCTACAGGTGCTCGTCGCCGAGCGACGCGCACGGCCGCGCCCGCAGCTCCTTGCAGTAGTCCAGGGGCGCGCCCGACTTCTCGGCGGCGTCCGCGATGATGCCCAGGGTCCGCGCCGACGGCAGGCCGCCCTCATAGGCGTTCAGAACGTACGTCCAGGCCAGTTGTTCGCCGAAGAGCGTCTCGATCCGCACCCGGATC
>JBDSTJ010000496.1:0-16815 GCA_039928335.1 Streptosporangiaceae bacterium
ACGGGCTGCTCGTAGTCCCAGCGGGATTCCCACGGCAGGTAGACCAGGTCGCGCAGCGGCCCGGCCACCAGCAGATACTCGATATGGCCGACCACCCGTGCGGCGAAGGGGATTCCGGACATCGGGCCGTCCCCTGGGATCGGGTCGTAGCAGGCCAGACAAGCGGGGGCGTCCTGACCGGAGGCAGCCAGCAAGATCCGGTCGAGAGCGCCCTTCTGGATGTCAGATGGGTGTCCCTCATCACCTTCCGCATGCGGCACCAGAACGGTGTGCGGATAGGACATCGGCAGCTCAGGGCCCTCAGAAACCTCACTGACGGCGGCCACCCAGGCGGTGAACCAAGCGACTTGGTCAGGGTCTAGGCGTTCGATCATGAAGAGAACGTACCTATTAAGCTGCCCTTGACATAGCCGGACACAAAAGGAATGAGTGAGAACGAAGTATTCTTCAGAATGACTTGCGTATCCATCGTCCTTTCGGCTGGCGTGGCACTGCTCACCGCGGCCCCCGCCCTCGCTGTCGCTCCCATCGCGGACGCATTCGCCGCCGAGGCCTACGTGACCAAGGACGGCACGGCACGCATCACCGTCGACGCCGAGGGCAACTTCACCATCGTGGCCAGCCCGACCGGGATCTCCTCCTCTCGGGCCGCGCGAATCGTCTGCAGGGGCGCGTTCGGCGGTAAGCCCTACGACCACCCGCATCCCGGTCACAGCTCGAAGAAGAAGAAGAAGAAGATCAATGCGCATTTGGCCGTCAAATGCACCGGCCCCGGAGCCGGCGCGACAGTGGTTACGGTCACCTCCCGGATGAGCGATGGACGCAGGATCGGCAATGCCAGCACCAAGACGGGCCGGGGCAGCGCCAGGGTCGGCGGGGACCTCGTCTGCCTCAGGCAGAAGCGCTCCTACCGGGCCTTGGGGACCATCTCCATCAAGTTCCCCCCGAGGTATGTCCCCCCAACGGCGTCCGGGGCCTTGAAGAGCGTCTCCAAGCCCTTCAAGCAGGGCAAGAAGCGCATTTGCGTCAAGCCCTGAGCGCTGAGGGGTAAGGGGAACCTCGCAAAACCCTTGACAACCAGCAGCGTCGCCCAAGCCGCCGTCGGCGGGAGGTCCTGGGCCCGCCCAAACCATCACAGTCGAGGCCGCTGCGCTGCGCCGAGCGCTCAAGTCGGAACACCGCCGACGAGGCCAACAGCTCAGCGACCACTTCGATATTCCCGACGCGACCGTCTGGCGGCGGGTACGAACGCGTGTCAGCAGACGTCCCAGATTCATCCTCGGGTGTCTTGAGCGACCCGATGGTTCTGAAACTGTGAAGGTACAGGTCAGGCTACACGCCCAGGCTGCGGCCGATGATCTCTTTCATGATCTCGGTGGTGCCGCCGAAACTCGTAAATCCATAGAAAACCACCCACACCAACCCGTAAAACCCCCTGCTCAGAGCCCTGATCATGTTCGTTGGTGCGGGTTGGTGCAGTCTCGTACAGACCTGTCTCACTAACTTTTCCACTAACATGGACGAAGTTTTGACAAGGGTTGTGGGGCAGGTGGGACGTGGCGTACGTCATCGAGCGAGTGATCAAGAGCGGCCAGACCCGCTACACGGGCATGTACTGGGCAGCCAACGGCAAGGCCAAGGCCGCCGGCACGTTCGATACCCACGAGCGTGCGATCGAGGTCGCGCTGGAGGAGGAGGCTCATGCTCGCGGCCTTCTCGAGGAGACGACTCCAGCCAAGAAAGCCACGATGACGATCCAGGAGTTCGGCGAGGAGCGCTTTCTGAAGCATCACCACTCGGCGCTTAGAGGATGTCTCACATGGTGAGTCATCCTCTTAGAGATCATTCCCCGGCTGCGGAGTAGAGATCCACGTTGACGTACCCGCCGCGTGTTCCGAGCGGGCCGCTGTAGGTGTCGCGATCGGGCTCGACCGTCACGGCTTCGTGGTCTGGGCCGCTGCGCTCTATCTCCTTGATTCCGCACTCGGGGCAGCAGACCTCCCACTGGAGCACTCCCGGCGAGACGAAGTGCTGGACGGGGATGAGGACTTGCCGATGTTCGTTCACGAATCCCTCGCTCTGGCTGCTCGGTTGTGGCCTCGACTGCGCGCGCCGAGCGTCTCACGATGTGCGTGTCGAGGATAATGATCATCGCCTCGTCTTTACTCGGCCTCATCGGCGGTTAGCCAAGGCGTGAGATTCAAGGCATAACGTCTCGAATATCGCCACTTTCAGCAGCCTCCTGGTGCATCTTGGATATCGGAGGTTACTTGTAGCGTCTGGTGTGACACGGGGAGGAAGGAGACCTTGGATGAGCGACATCGAGGGTGAGCTCCAACGGGTGCTCGGTGCCTTCGACAAGCCCACGCTGAGGTTGCTGGACCGCAAGTGGGCGCCGTTCATCCTCGCGGTCTTCAAGTCCTCCTTCAGCCGTGACCGGCAGAGCGTGCAGGCTGACCGGCTGCACATCCAGGTGGACGCCTACCGGGATGAGTTGCTGTCGGCCGGGGGCAAGGTGCCAGAACGCAACGGTCGCGCCCTGTGCGTGCAGTGGATGAACGACCAGTGGCTTTACCGGTCGACGAACGATGACGGGGAGGAGGAGTACTCACTCACGTCCCACGCGCTCGAAGCGCTCTCCCTCGTCGAGAACCTGACGCGAGAACGTGCGCTGATCAGCGAGTCTCGCCTGACGACCATCCTGCAGACCGTTCGGCACTGGGCTACGGAGGCCAACTCGGTCCGCGAAGATCGGATCCGACGACTGGAAGGCCAGATTTCCCAGCTGACTGCAGAGCGGGACCGGCTCGCAGAGGGCGGAGAGGTCTTCGCCGCCTCTGATGAGCGGATGCTCGAAGGCTACTTCGACCTGACGGACCTGATGGGTCAGTTGCCGAGCGACTTCAAGCGGGTCGAGGAGTCCGTGGCCGGGATGCACCGGAAGATCATCAGTAACTTCCGGGAGGAGGACCGGCCTATCGGTGAAGTGCTGGACGAGTATCTCGACACGACGGATCAGCTGATGACCGTCACGGCTGAGGGTAGGGCGTTCGAGGGTGCGTTCACACTGCTGCGGGACGAGGGTCTCCTGCTCGACCTGAAGAGTGACCTCCAGACGATTCTCGAGCACCCCTTCTCGGCCGCCCTGACCCAAGCCGAGCAACGCGACTTCCGCGGTGCCGTGAGCGTCATCCGTCAGGGCATCGATGACGTTCTTTCCCAGCGGAGCCGACTCACCACGACACTGCGTGAGCACATCGTGAACCATGACCTCATCAAGGAACGTGAACTCGAATCACTTCTTCGAGTGGTCAACAAGGAACTCGCGACCTGGATGCACAGCGCGGGACCGCGCTCTACGATCCCCCTCGAACTCATGCCCGGGACCATGGTTATCGCGCATCTACGTGAGCGCTTCCACGACCCCGGGTCGGAGACGCCCCCTCCTCCCTTGGCGGATGTCTCCGGGTCGGCCCCAGAACCGCCGTGCCTGGAGGACATCCGCAAGCAGGGCGGCCCACTTCTCGATCAGGTGCGGGATGCCGTCGTGAAGGCGTTCCTCAGGGGCGGCGTGAAGTCCGCAGGAGAGGCCTTCAACGGTCTGGAAGTAGAGCTACGCCGTCCGGTCGAGATTCTCGGGCTGCTGCACATGGCCACGCAGATCGACGCGCTCCGCCGCGAGCAGGTCGTCGAGATGTTCGAGACCGTACGGCCTGACAGCACCTCCCGGATCTTCGCAGCACCGCGCATTACCTTGGACGAGCAGGAGACGGCTGCGTTGGCGGCCCTGAACTCGGGATCAGGCGATTGACCGACGAGTGGAACCACCAGGAACCCGCCGATGACGACCCGGCATCCGAGGATGAGCAGGAAAGCCTCTCCCTGTTCGAAGGGGACGAGGGAGGCTTGTCACTCGAGCAGCGGAAGGCACTGGTGTCGCTGCTCAAACAGCGGTACATCTCCTGTGCGCAGCACCCCGCTGAGTGGCGCGCACTCCTGGAGTCCGAAGTCATCATCAAGTCCCGGCTCAACGACATGTTCCTTGACCTGCACGTCGACCGTCGCTATGAGGTTGCGTTCAAGCGTCAGGCGCTACCGGAGGGCGGTGGCAAGTTCCCTACGCTGCTGCACGACCTGGCCTATTCGCGCGAGGAGACGATCCTCCTCGTCTTTCTGCGCCAACGTTTCCGCAGCGAACGCGCAGGGGGTCAGGAGAACGTCCTGGTCGACCATGACGAGCTGCTCGACAACGTGGCCCGATTCCGCCCGCCGCATGCGACCGACCGCTCCGGCGACGGCCGGCGTGCCATGAACGCCATCTACAGCATCAGCAAGGCGCGCATCCTGATGAAGACGGCGGACCCGAGCCGCTATCGGATCTCCCCCGTGATCGAGGTACTGCTTCCCGTGGAGCGGCTGGCCGAGCTGCTGGAGTGGCTGGTCGCCCGGAACGGGAGCGATCCACCCGATGCCCTCAGCGAGGAGAACGATCTGGAGGCCACAGAATGAGCGCGCAGCCGCTTCTCTACATCGACGGAGCCACTGAGGGCACGACTCAGTGGAAGGCCGAAACGTTCCAGATGGTAAACTGGGGCGGGTTCCACGGCCACCACGAGATCGTTTTCTCGTCGGAGGCGACACTTCTCTCCGGCGCGTCGGGCACCGGGAAGAGCAGCCTGCTCGATGCCTACCTCGCCCTGATGATGCCGTCGGACACTCCTTTCAACGGGGCCTCCAACGACGCCACCTCCGGGCGTGCTCGCGGCGCCGACCAGCGCAACCTCGTGACCTACCTAAAGGGCAAGACCGACTCGAGCCGGCAAGCGGGTACGGACGAGCTACGCGACCAGGTCCTCCGCGGAACAGACGGATCGACCTGGGGCGCGGTCGCCATGACCTTCGTTGACGACAACGAGCGCCGCTACACGGCCCTCCGCGCCTACTTCGTTCCTCGCGGAGCCACGAAGTTCGCCGACGTGACGATGAAGATGGCAACGAAGGACGGATACCTCGACCTTCGAGAGCTGGCGCCTCTGGCCGAGTCCAAGTTCGACAAGCGAGCCCTCAAGGTCCGTTTCCCCGACCTCGTCCCCTTCGACAGCTACACGTCGTTCGCACAGACCCTGTTCACCCGCTTGGGCATCGGCGCCAACGGCGACGGCAACAAGGCACTACGGCTTCTCGCCCGGATTCAGGGCGGCCAGCAGGTGAAGACCGTGGACGGCCTCTACAAGTCCATGGTCCTCGAAGAACCGTCCACCTACGCCGCCGCGGACAAGGCCATCGCTCACTTCGGGGACCTGGAGCGCGCCTACGAGGCCATGGTGACCGAGGCGGAAAAAGCCAAGATCCTCGAACGTCTCCCCGATCTCCACCGGGACTTCGAGCAGGCCAAAGCGAACTCCGACGCGATCGACGTCCTGGGGATCCACCGCGACGGCGATACCCCGTTCCAGCTGTGGTGCCTGCGCACCGAAAGCGCTCTGCTCACCCAGACCGTAGACAACAACCGAATCCTCCGAGCCGAGGCCCACACGAAGTTCGTCAAGGCCGGCGAGCGTGAAGCCGACCTCAAAAAGCGGGTCGAGGAACTCCAACGGCAGATCCGGGCGAACGGTGGTGATGCGCTCACGAGCCTGCAGAACGACCTGGAGAAACTCAACCTCGATCGCAACCAGGCGATCCTGAAGCGGGAAAGATTCGACGGGCGCATCCTGTCACTGTCGGCATCCGTGCAGACCGAGGAAGAATTTCTCCAGCTCAGCGCTGCGGCCAAGGAGTTCATCGCCGCCTTCGAGCAGGAAGAGAAGGCCTTGGAGGACCTCCAAAAGGCCAAGCACAAGGAGATGGTCCCCCTTGAGCAGCAGCTGAAGGAGCTCAAGAAGGAGCGAGCATCACTCTCCGGGAGAGAGGGGCTCGTCCCAGATCAGCTACATGAGGCTCGCATGCTGATCGCCCAAGCGACAGGAATCTCCGCCGAGGATCTCCCCTTCGTGGCCGAGCTCATCGACCTCGCGCCTGGCGAGGAAAGCTGGCGTAAGGCCGCCGAGGTCACCCTGGCCTCTGTGGCTCGGATCATGCTCGTGGACGAAGATCTCCTCGAGCAGCTCAGCCGGACCATCGACCCGCTGCGCATCGGCGTGCGGATCAACTTCGAAGGTGTGGCACTCGACCTCCATAAGGACTTCCGAGGTGACCCGCGCCGCATCTCGGGCAAGCTGATCTTCAAAGAGTCACTCTTCAGTCACTGGATCCAGAACCGCGTCCAGGCATCCAACATCGACGCCCTGTGCGTCAACAACCCCGCCGAGCTCGGCTCCGGCGGACCTTGCGTGACCGTCAACGGCCAGACTCGCAACGGCAAGCGCGGTGCTCACGGTGACCTGGGCGGCCGCTACATCATCGGCTTCTCCAACAAGGCCCGGCTGGAGGAGATCGAACAGGAAATCGTTCTGCTGACTGATGAGCTCGACGCAATGTCGATGCAGGCATCAGCCATCGGATCCCAGATCAGCGACCTGCGCGGTCGCAAGACCGCCCACCAGTTCGTCCTCGACACCGAATGGGACGCCATCGACGTGGTGGGCGCAGAGCTCAAAATCGCGGAGAATGAAGCCGCCCGCGACCGCATTCTCACCAACAGCAACATCCTCCGGGTCCTGAAGGCTGAGGAAGAACGCGAAACGAATGATCGCGAGAGGGCCCAACGCGAGAAACACCTCGCTGAGCAGGACCGCGACAACCTCGACAGTGCGTACACGGACCTTGTGGACCGCGAGGACGAGGTCAACAAGCACATCGACCGGATCGAGCGAGAATCGTCGACCTCGCTGCTGGAGGAACAGTCCGCGCGGCTTGACGTCGAATTCTCCGCCGTGACCGACCAATCAGACCTGAAGACATTTGGCGCCAGCATCAAACGCCTGCGAGACCGGCTCATCGCCCAAGCACGGCAAGAGCGTGACAACGCGCAGAAGGCCCGCGAATCCCTCGAGCGCATCTTCCAGGCCTTCCAGGTCCGCTGGCAAGATCCCAACCTCGGCGAGTCGATGGACTCCTACCCCGCGTATCGCGACATCCTCGACGACATCCTGACCACCGGCCTCCACGAGCGCCGGCAGGAGTGGAAACGACGACTGTCCGAGTGGAGCGGCCAGGACCTGGTGCCACTCAACGGAGCCTTCGACACCTCCATCGAGGAGATCGAAGACCGGTTGTACCCGGTCAACGACATCCTCGCCACCCTGGAGTTCGGCGCGGGAAGGGATCGCTTGAAGATCGTTCTCCGCCGTCTCCACCACGACGACATCACGAAATTCCGGCGGGAGTTGAAGCTCCTGTCCTCCGGTGCGACCGAGGAACTCTCCGACCTGCAGACCGAAGCGCGCTTCAAGCGACTGCAGGGATTCATGCGACAGATCCGCAAACCCGAGGGCACCTCAAAGAGCACCGCACAGCGCGACTACCTCCTCGATGTCCGCAGACACGTCGAGGTCACCGCCGCACGCGTGACCACCGACGGAGTGGAAGTCAGCACCTACGCCTCGCTCGGCGGCAAGAGCGGCGGCGAGACGCAGGAACTCATCGCGTTCATCGTCGGCGCCGCCCTGAGATTCCAACTCGGAGACGAGAGCCGGACACGGCCACGTTTCGCGCCCGTCATCCTCGACGAAGGCTTCGTCAAGTCAGACTCGGAATTCGCCGGCCGGGCAGTACAGGCCTGGAAGGGCCTGGGCTTCCAACTCATCATCGGCGCTCCCTTGGACAAGGTGACGGCTCTGGAGCCCTACATGGACCTCGTCCTGGCCATGACCAAAGACAACAAGACCGGCTATTCCTACGTCACCCCGCTCACCTCCGCAACGGGTTCCGTGCCATGAGGACCCCCGACCAGGTTCTCGCCCTCATCGGCAAGCGCGTTACTGCTAACTGGCACCTCGACATAACCTCCGACAGCACGAGCTGGCCGTACAGCTTCCCCCTCGGAGCCATCTCGGGACCCGAGCTCGAAACGGGCTTCGCCTCCATCCTGCGCCTCACGCTCGACTGGCGTGGCTGGGCCGACAAACACGGTCTCACCCTCACCACCACCTCACGACGGGTTCAAGGCACAACCCAGTCGATCCCCACTCACGTCACAGTCCCCGATCTTCACACTGCCATCGGCCTCGCCGGCCCAGAATGGAGCCGACGTGTTCAGCGGGGCAGAGATCGCCTGGCAACGCTTCAAACGGCATTCCACGATGCAAAGGATCTTCCAAAAATCGTGCGAATGGTCGACACCTACCCCACCGCAGACTTCGATCTCCTATGCGCGGCGGCAACCTGGTTCAGGAACAACTCGGCCAGCGGCCTCACACCCAGGCAGGTACCCATCGAGGGCCTGCACGCCAAATGGCTCAATACCCATAGGCACCTGGTCCAGGCGCTCTCCGGAACCGACTCCCTCGACCTTCTGCCACCGCACCCCCAGCGTGTTCACTTCACCTACCTGGATCCGGACCACCTCGCTGAGGGCAACCGGCGACACGACTCCGCCACTGTCGGCGACACCATGGACCCGGCATACCTCCCGGAGATCGTCATCATCTCGGAGAACAAGGACACCGCGATCCACTTCCCTCCGCTAACGAGAGCTGTCTCGGTCGAAGGATCGGGCTTTGGGGGTGCCGGGGCCATCGCCTCGCTGAACTGGGTCTCCTCCGCGTCCCACGTCATCTACTGGGGCGACATGGACTCCGCCGGATTCGAAATCGTGAATCTCTTCCGGGAAAAAGAGCTGGCAGTCCGCACGATCCTGATGGACCTGCCCGCCTTCGAGTCCTACGAACGTTTCGGCACCACGGCCGACGTCCGAGGCAACCCGTTGGGAACTCCAACCAGGAAGGCCCTCAGCCTTCTCACCGAAAACGAACAGGCTCTGTATGAGTGCCTCACCGAACCAGAATGGGCGCATGTACGGAGAATCGAGCAGGAGCGCATCCCGCTGGCCATCGCACTGGCGGCCGTACAAGAGATGATTAATGGCTAACCGAAACTTGGGGACACGCCAATCAATCATACGAAAGCCCTGCATCGCTGAATGAACTCTCCCGGGTTCAGGACCAGATGCTCGACAGAATCAAGTAAGGGGATTTCCGTCACTCCGAAGGAGCAGTCGTGAGGTGACGAGGAAGACCGTGTACGCCCCAGGTGCATGCGCGGTGCCAACGCACCTTCCTCAGCGGCCATTACTTGAGCAGCGTTGTCATTGTCACAAAAGGTTCGGATAAATGGTTCGGATTTGCCAGCCTCCGTCGAGGCGGCGGGACGCTGAGGAGCACCACCCGGTCCTCGTCTCATGTTCCGAATCACGGAATGCCGAGTCTGGCTGCGCGGCGCCTCCAGGATGCGTCGTACGCGTCGGCGCACCCCGGTGCGTTCGGAGTGGTTGTATGCCTGAAGGGATGATGTGGAAGAGGTCGCGCTCGCCGAGTCGGTGCAGAATACTGCTGGGTGGCCGCCGCAGGAGGAGGGCGAAAAGAGTGAGGTTCCAGCTGATCGATCGGGGGCCTGATGCGTTCCAGCAGCCGGTGGCTCCCGGGGAGATCGAGGCGATGTGTGCTCGCGCGTTCGGTGCCGGGACGCGGGTGGTCGAGGCGGCCGAGCTTGGCAACGGGATGTACAACAGCACGTTCCGGGTGAGCGTCGCCGGCCAAGAACGACCGGTCATCTTGCGGGTCGCTCCCGAGGTGAACCGTCAGTTCTCCTCAGAGCGGGAGCTGATGCGCAACGAGTACGCCAGCGTGCCCTACCTCGCCCGGATCGCGGCGCTCATGCCCCGTGTGATCTCCGCTGACTTCACGCACGAGGTCGTCGCCCGGGACTACATGTTCCAGACCTACCTCGACGGTGTACCCGGTCCCGACCGCATCGGCGACTACCCGCGGTCGGCCTGGCCGGTGCTGTTCCGGCAGATGGGTGTCATCGCCAGGGATGTACATGCGGTGTGTGGCCCCCACTTCGGCCCGATCACCGGTCCGGCATACGGAAAGTGGAGCGCGGCGGTGACGGCGTCTCTGCAGGGCATTGCCGGGGATCTCGAGTGTGTCGGTCTTGATGCCGCGGATGTGCGTGGGGCAGCTGCGGCCGGGTTCCGGCACAGTGAGGTCCTCGATGAGATCACGGTGCCGCATCTGTTGGCGGGCGATCTGTGGACGGTCAACGTCATGCTCGACGAAACAGCCCTTGAGCCTTCGATCACCGGTGTGTTCGATCTGGATCGCACCTGGTGGGGTGACCCTGCGGCTGACTGGACGATCCGCATGGCCATGGCGAAGCCGGGCACCGAGCGCGACTCGTTCTGGGAGACCTACGGGCCTCCGGACCGGACCGAGGCCGGTGTATGGCGTTCTCGGATCTACGAGGCCAGGCACCTGGCCGCGATCAGGTTGGAGCGCCATCGGCTCGGCAACGCCGAGGGCGTGAAGGACTCCTACGGGGCCATGGCGGCCGTTGTGGCGGACCTGGCTTGACGGTCGAGCCGCGTTACATTTCAGACCGGCCTCGCTGCACTGTCCGGAGTTCAGCGACGAAGGACTCCTGGGGCAGGACAATCGCGCGCATGTCGATGTCGTCGAGCAGTGTTGGCGGCCGGTGCAGCAGGTAAGTGCCTGCGGCCATGAGGAAGGTGCGCGTCGCCGCATCGCTGCCCCGCTTCCTGCGCGGCGCCTGGTAGATCATGTAGGTGGCTTGTAGCCACGCGGTCAGCGCGGCGGCCTCGGTAGCGTGGTCGTGGGCGAGTAGGTCCATGGCCTGGCGAAAGATAGCTGTCCGGTCCGCTTCCTTCGCGCTCGCGCAGTAGATGAGATCACCGTCGGTGATGATGTGCGAGGTGTCCCGGCCTCGTGTCCGGATCCGAGCGACCATCTCTACCGCAGCTGACCGGGCCGCTGCCCCGCGCAGTAGGCGCATCCCGGGGACGCGGTGTCCGCTGTCGAGGTTGACTTGGTTTTGTATGACCTCCGCCCCTGATGATGTGGGGAACCGTGCGGCGGCCAGGACCCCGGTCTGCTTCATCGTTCGGCTGGCGGGGGTCTCGGTGCCTCCGAGGTAGGTTCGCGTTGCCGAGTTCCACCTGGCGCCTTCGCGGAGCCGCTCGTGCTCGCCGATCCGGAAGAGGTTCGGGTTGTCGTCGGTGACCGGCTGGCGGAACCGTTCGGCCGAGGATCTGCCGTACCGGCCGGTGGGTTCGGGGCTGGCCGCCGCGATCCGGTACCGCCAGTCCTCCGTTGCCTCGAAGACCGCAGTGAACACCGCGGACCGCGCGGCAAGGTCCTCGGTGCTCGGTAGGGCTTCGGCCAGGGTCTTGAGGAGCGACGATGCCTGCATGGCCTGTTGGTGGGCGAAGGCACGGATGGTGCGCTGGTTGCCGGGGTGGTTGGTGCGCAGGAGCAGGGTCGGGACGGGGAAGCAGTCAGCTGTGATTGGTCCGGGAGCCCTGGAAGGCATCGGCGGTCTCCGTAGTGGCATTGCTGTGTGAGGTGTCGACGGGATCGGTCTCGATGCGAACTCGGCTCAGGAGGTGGTCTGCGTACAGGTCGACGGACTTCGGGTCCGAGCCGACGACGACGAAGCTGCCGAGCCGGGCGGCGTTGTCGGCGGTCCCGCGGATGGTGTCTCCGATGGATGTGCGTAGGCGGACCATCGGCACGCGGGCGTTGCGTTCGGGTAGGCCGGTCAGTGTGACCAGGCGTCCTGGTCGCGGGCTGGTCAGGAAGCGCACGGTGGCGTAGTCAGCTCGGGTTGCGGTGAGCTGGGCCGGGCGGTCCAGGGCGATGTCCAGACAGGCTGTCCAGGGGTCGATGCCCAGCGCGTGGTGGATGAGGAATCCGATCTGGCCCGCGCCGATGCGAGCACCGATCTCGATCACCATGCATTCGTTGGTCGGTGTGAGGATCACCTCGGTGTGTGAGGCGCCGTTGCGGATCCCGACGGCGGCGATGGCCAGGTCCACCTGCCGGATGACGGCCCGTTCGAGGTCCGGCGGCAGAGCTGCGGGAAGGGCATGACCGACCTCGACCCGGTGGGCTCCCGGAGTGAGGGTCTTTCGGGTCACGCACAAGTGGGTGCTGGTTCCGTGCTGGGTGATCGATTCGACGCTGTACTCCGTGCCATGGACGTAGTCCTGGATCAGGACCTGCGGATCCAGCGCCATCCCGTACATCCCGCGCGGTATCGCGGCGGACTGGTAGGCGGCGATGGCCTGGGCTGCGGTGGTGGCCACGGTGATGCCGGCGGATCCTGCGCCCGCAGCGGGCTTGATGACGCAGGGGAAGGCGATCCGCCCGGCGGCGAGCAGGTCGAGCAGGTCGTCTTGCGAGTCCACGGCGTGGGTGCGGGGCGCGGTGACTCCGGCTCGGGTGAACGCCTGGCTCATGGTGGCCTTGCTGCGTGCGGCCGAGGCCCGGTCCGGGTCGTTGCCGGGCAGGCCGAGGGTCGCGCACACCTCGGCCAGGAGCGGGGTGAGGTATTCGTTGGTGGTGAGTACGGCATTGGCGCCGATACGGCGTGCGTAGCCGACGATGTCGGTCAAGGCCTGTTCGGGCTGGGAGAAGTCGGTGCGCAGGCACCCGGACAGGTGGTGCCGGATGTCGGCATTGGTGGGGTCGCCGGTCTGGGTGACGGCGTGGACCTGGTGCCCCGCGGCGACTGCGGCCGCAACGATGGCTGCGGACTCGGGGCCGGCCGTCTCAAGGATCATGACCCGGGTTGTGGTCACGTCAGGTAGTCCTCGCATCCGCCTTGGCGGTGGGTGTCCAGGGTGAAGCAGTGGAACCCGCCGCCGAACAGGCGGCGGTGCCGGTGCCGGACCGGCACGACGGTGAACCCTTCGCCTTCCAGGGTCTTGGCCAGTTCGGGGCATGCCTCGTTGACCAGCACGGTGCTCTCGTCGATCGACAGGACGTTGAGGTCGATGTAGGGGCTGGTGAGCAGCAGGTCGCCGTCGTCGTAGGTCGGGAAGGCGTCCGGGGACGGTTCCGGCGGCACGATCAGCATCCAGGACCGGAACGTCTCGGGGAGCAGATCGCGCAGGCCTTCGTGACGGGCCAGGAGCACACCCGGCTTGAGGGCCAGGAGCATGGAGTCGATGTGGTTGTCGGCCATCCGCCACACCCGGTGGATCCGGTACCGGTCTCCCAGGTGCCGCTCCAGCCAGTCGACGGCCAGGCGGTGGTTGTCGTGGGCGATGTTCACGATCAGGTCCCGGCCGAGCCGCAGGATCTGGGCGCCGTCCAGCATCATCTCCAGGCCGACGTCGAACGGGGAGGTCTGCGGGTGGGCGATCGGTTCGGTCGGGCCGCCGAGCGTGGTGGCGGGGTCGTGGGAGTAGGACAGGTCGAAGCTGGTGTCGGTGAGCAGCGGACGCGGCATGGTCGTCCACCGCGCTCCGGCCTGGTGGTAGCGGGTGAACACCGGGGCGAGCAGCCGGGTCTCCAGGTAGCGGGACCGGATGCACGGCGGTGTCTCGATGATCTCGTTACCGAGGATGAGGGTGTTGTCGCGGATGTTCAGAGCGGGCACGGGTGGTGCCTGCCAGCCGAATCCGGCGATCGGGGCGGCGTTCTCGGGCAGGTCAAGCGGCCGATGCACTGTCACTCCAGCGTCGGCCAGGACTGCGGCGAGGTCTTCGACGTCCTCTGCGAGTTCCTCGGCGTACCGTTGTTTGATCTTCCAGTCGCGGTCGGTGCTGTATCCGGTGGGTGTGGTGAGGCGGGGGTAGGCCCAGTCGGATCGGAAGCCCTTGAGGTTGTCGTGGTGGAACAGGTCGAACGACAGTTCCCGGTCGTGTGAGGTGTAGTTCGTTGCGGAACCGACGATGATCTCGCGCAGTGGGGAGAAGTCGTCGTGGCTGTTCAGCTGCATCGGAGGTCCTTCGGTGAGATGGACAGTTCGCGGACCGTACGGCCGTCGCGGGTGCGCAGCACGACCTCGCCGCCTCTGATCTGGAGGGTGCGCTGTTCGCTCCAGCCGGCGAACCGGAACTCACCCGAGCCGAGGTGGACCAAGGCGAATACGCGGCCGTCGAGTAGGGAGAGCCGGCCCCGCCCGCCTTCGGCAGTGAAGTGAGCGGGCGTTGGCTCCTCGGGGGTGCCCAGGACGTCGTCGCGGGTGAAGTCGGTGAACGCGGTTGGCAAGTACAGGTCGGCGGAGACCGGGGTGGCGTCGGGTCGTTCGGGCCGGTTAAACAGCGCTTCGGCTTGCAGACCAGGCCGTCGATCGGCGGGGAACAGGTCGGCCAGGCCGGTGCTGACCAGGACGTCGATGACGAGGTGTACCCGGGTGAGGTCGCCGTCGTTGCGGACCTGGTGGGGGCGCGAGAATTGGCCGCACCAGAGCTGTCCGGGCTGCCAGCGGTGGGTAACGCCGTCCAGGAGGAGAACGGCGCTGGGGTTGGTGGTGATCGGGATGTGCAGGCGGACGAACCCGCGCGTGAGCGCGTACTTCGGGTCGGCGTGCAGGTGGCTGGTCGCACCGGGGCCGAGCGCCATGAGCCGGGCGGCGTTGACCGGGCCGGGCAGAGCGGCGAGGACTTCGGCCAGGTAGGGGACGCGCGCCAGCCAGCGCGTGGGGGCGAAGTCCTCGGGCCCGGGCCCGCCCGGATCGGTCCGGTCGGGATCGCCGCCGAGGCTGCGCAGCGGCAGGACCCGCCAGTCCAGGTCGGTGCGGGCACCGAGCCCCGAGTAGTCGCTGACCTGCTGCTGCTCCCATGCATGGCCGGTGAGCGCCGTCAGGTCGGTCTGGAGGCGGGCAGGATCGAAGGTCGGAGTGAGCTGGGTCGCGGCGGGGATCATTGGGCGGCCTTGCCGCGCAGTCCGACGGGGTCGGGGCCGATCAGATCGGCGGGGATGGTCGCGAACCGGTCGTCGAGCCGTTGGAAGACGTCCTCGCGGTCGGCGGGGGTGTCGTAGGCGATGCAGAACACGAACTGGGCGCGTCCTTCTTCGAGGGCGACGGCGGGCATGGAGACGATGACGCCGGTCCGCGTGACGGGGTCCCACCCGCACCCGAGTTCCTCGCACGCGGCCAGGAAAGTGGCGAAGTCCGGTACGGCCCAGGTCGGCGGGACGTGGTACTCCACCACTGACCGGTTCGGGGACATCCCGGTGCGGACGATCCGGTGCGCGATCACCTCGTAGATGTGCAGGCTGCCGGACACCTGTGCGTTGACCTCGGTGAACAGCACGCGCTCATCGGTGGTGAGGATCGCGTCCGCCGACAGCCGGCCGCGGTATCCTGCCGCCCGCCACGCCGCCGCCAGCAGCGCGCCGCCGCTGACGAGATCGGTGCGGGCCTGCTCACTGACCTCGGGGACATGAGCGAGGGGCACGATCTGGTGGCTGAGGCGGCGGCCGACGTACAGCAGGATCCCTGTCTCGGTCGGCGTGACGGAGGTGTCGGTGACGTGGTGCTCGGAGTAGATCGAGACCGCATCTGGCTGGAACTCCTCGATGACCACCGGGAAGCGGCCTTCAGCCGATGCCCATCCCCACCGCTCCTTCCAGTACGCCTCGACGGCCTGCGGTATGGGTGCGGTCAGGCGGTGCAGGTGACGGGCTCCCACGTGGTCGCTGGCCAGGTCCGCATCATGTGCCAGGACGATCTGGTTGCCGACTCCTGCGCCGTTGTGGGCCTGTTTGACTAGCACTCCGCCCGTCCCTGCCAGCAGCCGGATCATGGCGTCGGCGGCCTCCAGCGGGTTGCGGACGACCGTGCCAGGGGTGATCGGTGCGCCGCTCCCTGCTGCCAGGGCGCGGAAGGCGGCCTTGTTGTTCACCAGTTCGCCGCCGCCCTGAGCCAGGAACCCGGCACCGGGCAGTACCCGCGTGAGGCCGAGTGCGTCCGCGAACGCGGCGACCGACGCCGACGGCCACAACGGCCGCACCTCCTCCACCTCGCCTCCGAACGCGGCGAGATCGGCCTCCACACCGGCGAGGAAGACGGGATCGGTGAGGGATCGGGGGTCGAGCAGCCGGTGGCCGAACCGGCCGGGCGGCGGCACATGGATGGCCACCGTGGCGGGGTCGACGCCGGTCAGGTTCGTCACGTAGGTGAGGAAGTCGGGGTCGGGCTGGTCCGGGAGCACGACCAGATCGCCGCCACGGGCGAACCACAGGACCCGCTGGGTCCAGGCGGCCAGGTCGTTGCGGAGCCGGATGGAGTCGTCGATGTGGTTGCCGATCAGAATCCTCAACAGAACCTCCGAAGATCTCTTCTCAGGGCTGGAAGGTGACGGGCAGAACGGCCAGGCGGCGCATCGTCGCGGTGGTGTCCCGCTGCGCCGGACCGGCGGCCCGCAGCGCGGCGGGGTGGCCGGCGAGGGTGGTGAGCAGGGCGGAGAGGACGGTTTGGGCGCTGATCGTGCCGAGGCAGGAGTGCGGACCCCACCCGAATCCCAGGTGCGGGTTCGGGGAACGGGACAGCAGCAGCTCACCGGGACGGTCGAAGGCTTCCGGGTCGTGGTTGGCAGCGGCGTACAGGGTGAGCACCGTCTGCCCAGCTGCGATCGTCTGACCGCGGAGAGTGGTGCCGGTGACGGCGACGCGGCTGGTGCCCTGGACCGGGCCGTCGAACCGGACGATCTCCTCTACCGCGGTCGGTGTCAGGCCGGGATTCGCCTGGATTTCCTCGAGCACCCCGGGATGGTGCAGCAGGGTCTGAGTGAGGCTGCCGATCGAGGCGACCATGGTGGAGTAGCCGCCCTGGAACATCACCCTCATCGTGTTCGCGACGAACACCGCGTCCAGGCCCGCCTCATCCGGACCGGTGACGGGT
>JBDSTJ010000497.1:0-7194 GCA_039928335.1 Streptosporangiaceae bacterium
CGAACCGGGCATGACCGAACGGCAGGTCGCCGTCCTGCTCGAACGGAACATGATCGACCTGGGCGCGGACGGGATCGCCTTCGACTCGATCGTGGCCAGCGGGCCCAACGGGGCTGTGCCGCACCACGAGCCAGGCGGGCGGGCCCTCGCCGACGGAGACCTGATCACCATGGACTTCGGGGCCGTGGTCGGGGGCTACCACGCCGACATGACCCGTACCGTGGCCCTCGGGCAGATCTCCGGCTGGCAGCAGGAGATCTACGACCTGACCCGGCAGGCCCAGCAGGCCGGGATCGAGGCCTGCGTGCCGGACGCGGACGTCGCGGCCGCCGACGCCGCCGCCCGGGACCTGATCAGGGCCGCGGGCTATGGTGACTGCTTCCCGCACGGCCTGGGGCACGGCGTCGGCCTGGAGATCCACGAGGCTCCGCTCCTGGGAGACGACAAGACCGGTAAACTGAGAGATCGAGTTCCAGTCACCGCGGAGCCAGGGGTCTATCTGGCCGGCCGCGGTGGCGTTCGCATCGAGGACACCCTGGTGGTCCGGGCGGACGGGCCGGAACTCCTCACACAGACCACCAAGGAGCTGCTCGTCCTCTAGGGCGCGGCGGCCCGACGAAGAAAAGACGGACTCGAGTGGCGACGACGAACGAACTGAAGAACGGCCTGGTGCTCAAGCTCGACGGTGGTGAGCTGTGGTCCGTGGTGGAGTTCCAGCACGTCAAGCCCGGCAAGGGCCCGGCCTTCGTTCGCACGAAGGTCAAGCACATCAAGTCCGGCAAGGTCGTCGACAAGACCTTCAACGCGGGCCTCAAGATCGAGACCGCGACCGTGGACAAGCGGAACATGCAGTTCTCCTACAAGGACGCCGAGGACTTCGTGTTCATGGACTCCGAGACGTTCGAGATGATGAACGTCTCCCCGGTCCAGCTCGGCGACGCGGCCAAGTTCCTGCTCGACAACGGTGAGGCCATGCTCGCCATGCACGGCAGCGAGGTGCTCTACGTCGAGCTTCCCGTCACCGTCGAGATCCTGGTCGAGCACACCGACCCCGGCCTGCAGGGCGACCGGTCCACCGGGGGCACCAAGCCCGCCACTCTGGAGACCGGTGCGGAGATCAAGGTCCCGTTGTTCATCGTCTCCGGCGAGAAGATCAAGGTCGACACCCGTACCGGCGACTATCTCGGCCGCGCCTGATGGCCGCCCGCACCAAGGCCCGCCGCTACGCCTTCGAGATCCTTTTCGAGGCCGACCAGCGGAACGCCTCGCCCGCCGAGGTGCTGCTGCGGCGCGGGAAGCCCCAGGGCGAGGAGCTTGCCGAGTACCCGCACGCCGTCCGGATCATTCAGGGCGTCGACGAGCACAGCGAACGGATCGACGAGCTGCTCGCGACCTACGCGGTCGGCTGGACCCTCGACCGGATGCCGGCCGTGGACGTGGTCGTGCTGCGGATCGGGGCGTTCGAGCTGCTCTGGGCCGACGACGTCCCCGACGGCGTCGCGCTCAGCGAGGCCGTCGCGCTGGCGACCGACTTCTCCACCGAGGAGTCGCCCAAGTTCGTCAACGGCCTCCTGTCCCGTCTGCAGGAGCTCAAGTCCAGCCTGATCCTGTGACCGGGCCGCACCGCCCCTTCGGGGGCCCCTGCCGCGGTGGTCGGCCGTACGGGTCGTCTCCGGCGTCGTGACCGTCGGTCGCGCTGGCTAGTGTGGTCCCAGACGAGTCAAGGGGGACCGTGGTGAGTGTCGTGGAAGACGGAGCGCGGTCCGCGCGCAGGATCGGTGGCGTGCGGACCTCGGTGGTCTGGGATCTGCTCCACCCGCTGCTGGCCGCGGGGCCGCTCGACGTCGTGGACGCCGGCGGCGGGACCGGCGGGTTCGCGGTGCCGCTGGCCGGTCTCGGCCACCGGGTGACCGTCGTCGATCCCAGCCCGGACGCGCTCGCAGCCCTCGAACGACGAGCCGCCGAGGCCGGGGTGACCGTCAGGGGTGTCCAGGCCGACGCTGATGATCTTCTTGGGGTGGTCGGCCCCGAAACCGCTGACCTGGTGCTCTGCCACAGTGTCCTCGAATACGTCGACGACCCCGCCGCGGCGATGGCGGCCCTCGCCGGCACCGTACGCCCCGGCGGGCGGCTCAGCGTCCTTGTCTCGGGTCGGCTCGCCGCGGTCCTGCACCGAGCGATCAGCGGCCAGTTCGAGGACGCCAGGAGCGCCCTGGGGGACCCGCTGGGACGCTGGGGCGACCGCGACCCGGTCCCGCGTCGCTTCACCCGCGAGTCCCTGGCCGAGCTCGCCTCGGGCGCGCACCTCACCGAACTCCAGGTCCACGGCGTACGGATCTTCGCCGACCTCGTCTCCAGCGCCCTGGTCGACGCCGACCCCGAGGCCGCCCGCGCCCTGATCGAACTCGAGGCCGCCGCCTCCACCCACCCGGTCCTCCGCGACCTCGCCACCCAGCTGCACCTCCTCGCCACCCGCCGCGCCGTAGCGGCCCCAGGCGACCCGGCGCCGCGCGGTTCCTGAGACATGTCGAGAAAACAGCAGCTGCACCGGCCGGGTCCGCAGGGGGGTCCACCCGGGGACGACGCCGGGTGCTCGATCCTGCACGTGGACATGGACGCGTTCTTCGTCAGCGTGGAACTCCTGGACCGCCCGGAGCTGCGGGGCCGACCGGTGGTCGTCGGCGGTGCCGGGGGCCGGGGCGTGGTGGCGGCGGCCTCCTATGAGGCGAGGCGCTTCGGGGTGCACTCGGCGATGCCCATGTCGCGGGCGCTCAGGCTGTGCCCGCAGGCCGTGGTCCTGCCGCCCAGGCGCGAGGGCTACTCCCGGGTCTCCGCAGCCGTCATGGAGATCTTCAGATCGGTCACGCCCCTGGTCGAGCCGCTTGCGCTGGACGAGGCGTTCCTGGACGTCTCGGGGGCGCTCAAACTGCTGGGCAGGCCGGCGGTGATCGCCGCCGCGATCCGCCGGAAGGTCGAGGAAGAGCAGGGCGTCACCTGCTCCGTCGGCGTCGCCCCCACCAAGTTCATCGCCAAGCTCGCCTCGACCCGGTGCAAGCCCGACGGCCTGCTCGTCGTGCCCGCCGCCGGGATCCTGGAGTTCCTGCACCCCCTGCCGGTCGCCTCCCTGTGGGGAGTGGGGGAGCGGACCGAGGAACTCCTCACCCGGCTCGGCCTGCAGACCGTCGGCGACCTCGCCGGCACCCCGCCCGACACCCTCCGCACGGTCCTCGGCGCGGCCTCGTCGGCCCATCTGCACGAGCTGGCCTGGGGGCGGGACCCCCGGAAGGTCGTCTCCGGCAGCCCCGACAGGAGCATCGGCGCGGAGGAGACCTTCGACCAGGACATCGACGATCCGGAGATCATCCGGCTGGAACTGCTGAGACTGGCGGAACGGGTGGGAGAACGACTTCGCGCAAGTGGGAACGCTGGACGTACGATCAGCGTCAAACTACGCAGGGCGGATTTCTCGACCATCACCCGATCGCGGACTCTGACCGCTCCGACCGACCTGAGTCGTGTGATCTACATCACAGCGTGCGAACTCTATGGGGCCTCCGGTCTGGAACGGGTACGACTCCGTCTGGTCGGGGTACGGGTGGAGAATCTCACCGACGCCGGCGAGGTGCCCCGGCAGCTGGCTCTGGACGAACCGGAGTCGGGCTGGCGGGAAGCCGAGCAGGCCATGGACGAGGCGGCGCGCAGGTTCGGCCGGGGTGCGGTTCGCCCGGCCGCGCTGATGCGTCCCGGCCGGGAACGGTCTCCGGTCAAGCGGCTTGGTGAAAGGCGGGACCACGGTGATGAAGCGGACAGATGAGGCGCCAGGGAGCGTGCTGGATGGATAACTCAGCGTCAGCCTCAACAAGCTCACTGCGTTTCCTTCACTACGGTCGTTCTGACTCGTATTCTGGGCATATCACCGGTAGCCCGGTCCCCGTCCGGCTACGGCAAACCAGGCCTCGCAACCACGGGGCAGTCGTTGGGAGGAACCGTGCCGCTCTCTGAGCACGAGCAACGTCTGCTCGACCAGATCGAGCATGCGCTGTACGCAGAAGACCCGAAGTTCGCGCATGCGGTTCGCTCCACCAATCCCCAGACACACTACAAGCGCCGCATCGCCAAGGCCGCCTTCGGCCTGGTGCTCGGCATCTGCGTGTTGATGGCCGGTCTCGTCGTCAACAAGGGCGCCCTGACGGTGGCGATCAGCGTGGCAGGTTTCCTGCTCATGTTCGCCAGCGGCTACTACGGGCTGTCCAACTGGAAGCGCATGACCGGCATCGGCACCGAGCCGGAACCGCCCCGCCGCTCCCGCGGCGGCCGCCAGCGTTCCTCTTCCGGTGGAGGCCTCATGCACCGCCTCGAAGAAAGATGGCGCAAGCGCTCCGACGAGGAGTAGGCAGCCCACCCCCGACGGCCGCGGAGCCCCACAGGGCGCTTCCGCGGCTTTCGCGTTCCCCGAACCGCTCCCTCCGCCCGCCGCTGATCTTCCGGAGAGCCTCCGAGCCCGACACCTCTAGCGGGAGCGGAGGTCTTCGAGGCGGTCCAGGGAGCGGGTGAGGGCGGCGCGGAAGGACTGGAGGGCCGACGGGGGGAGAACGGTGGCCCGCAGGCGGGCGGGACGGGTCACGGACGCGGCGAAGGCCGCGCGGACGGTACGGCCGTCGGTGCGGAGCGTGGTGGTCTCCAGGGTGGCCTGCTGGGCGGGGCCGGCGTAGCGGGAGAGCTCCTCGGCCCGGGCGATCCGGGCCAGGGGGGCCGAGGTGCCGGGGTCCAGGTGGAGCTCCCGGGTCAGGCGGCGGGCCAGGGCCCGGGGGGTCTCCGAGGTCCTCCAGGGCAGGCCGTGGTCGACCGCGTCGGTTCTCAGCTGGGCCCAGGCGGCGCGGGAGGCGGCGGCCGGGTCGGCCGCGGTGGACCAGCGGCGGCGCTGGGTGATCAGGTGGGCGGCCCAGGGGGAGGCGAGCAGCAGGAGGACCAGCAGGGTCAGCGAGATCCAGCCGACCGGGATCGAGGTCTCGTCCTTGGCGGCCGTCCCGGCGGCCTCCTCGGCCTCGGGGCGGTTCTTGGGATCGGCCTTGTCGGTGGGGGACGTCGAGGGTGTGGCCGAGGGGGACGCGGAGGGCTTGGCCGGCTCGGCGGCCTGCTTGGGCTGCGGGATCGAGTAGCCGGGGGCCGAGGCGCTGGCCTGGCCGCCCACGCCGCTGGGGGTGGGCTCGAACCTGAGCCAGCCCGCACCCGCGAAGTACAGTTCGGGCCAGGCGTGGGAGTCCTTCTGCTTCACGATGTACCTGCCGTCGCCCAGCGACTGGCCGGGGGTGTAGCCGACGACCACGCGGGCGGGGATGTCGAGGGTACGTGCCATCAGGGCCATCGTCGCGGCGAACTGCTCGCAGTAGCCGCGCTTGTCGTTCAGGAAGTCCACCAGGGCCGAGACCCGGGTCGGGGCCGGCGGCTCAAGGCTGTAGGTGAAGGCACCCGAGGTGAACCACTTCTGGAGCTTCACGGCCTTCTCATACGGCGTGGCGGCGTTCCTGGTGCGCTTGACCGCCTCCGTCCTGATCACCGACGGGACGCTCGCGGGGACCTTGGTGAAGAAGTCCTCGGTGGGCCGGGTGGCGGTCAGGAGCTGGTCGGCGGTGGGCAGCACCCGGCTGCTGCGCACGGTGTACTTCCGGCCGTCGGCGGTGCCGCGCGGGGAGAAGACCATCAGCGTGGCCGGGTCCACCCGCCACTCGCCGTCGACCCTCACCGCGGTGGGGGCGTAGGGCATCGCGAGGAACTTCATGCCCCGCAGCTGCTTGCTGACCTGGACCTCGGTGGTGACGGTCTCGACGGCCGAACCCCCGGCGCCGGGGGCGGTCGGCAGCGCACCGTCGCCGACCTCGGGGGCCTTCTTGGCGTCGAGCGCCGAGTAGGTCCAGTGGCTGTCGTCGAACTTGTCCAGCGACCACTGGCGCAGGTAGTCGGGGTTGCGGGAACTGGTCCGGTAGGTCAGGACCTCGCGGTCGCCCAGCTGCACGAGCCGCCGCCGCAGGTCCACCAGCGGGTCGGCGGTGGTGATCGTGGTCGAACCGCTGCCGCCCCTGCCGCCGCCCAGCCCGAACAGGCCGGCCGAGCTGATCCCGGGCACCAGGGCGGGGATCGCCACGGCCACCGCGATCGAGGCGAACCCGACCCGGCGGCCGAGGGAGCTGAGCGGCCGGGAGCTGGGCCGTTCGCCCGGGTCCTCCTCGGTCCAGCGGCGGGTGAACACCGGCCGGCCCCAGCCGGTCATCTGCTCCCGGGAGTCGGCGACCAGCAGGGCGAGATAGCCCAAGGCACCGGCGGCGAAGGCCATCCAGCTGACGCTCTCGACCCGCACCGCGGCGGGGACGCTGTACATGGCCAGGAGCGGCAGGCCGGCCGGGGCGACCCGACGCAGCCGTACGGCCAGCAGGTCCACGATCGCGGCGACGACGCCGATGCCGAGCGCGGCCATCAGCCGGACGCCATCGTCCATCGGCAGTGGCGCGGCGTAGACCCCGGCGGTCTCCCAGCCCGAGTGCAGCAGGTCCACCAGCGTGGAGGTGGAGGACGGGGTCGGGATGATCCGCAGGAGTGCCTGGTCCCCGGCGAAGATCGCATTCAGGTACAGGTGCAGGCCCACCAGCGCGCCGATCAGGTTGACCGGTGGGGGCAGCCGGAACCGACGCACGACCAGGCCCGCCAGGGTCACGACCAGGACGGATCCGACGCCGGGCCGGATCCAGCTGGGGTCGTTGAACAGCGGGTAGAGGCTGATGGAGCCCAGCAGGGTGGCGATCGCCGCCATCAGGGTCAGCGTGATCCGGCCGGTCATGAGGACACCCCTTGTTCCACTCCGGTCCACGCCGCGGCGAGCTCGGTGGCCGAGCTCAGCACCAGTACCCGCCAGCCGGAGGCCCGCAGGAAGGCGGCGGCGGGGCCGGTCGCGGCGGTGGCGCCCGCCTCGGCCGGGTTCATCAGGATCGCGACGCCGGTCGCGGTGCCCCTGCGGGCCGAGGCCACGGCCCTGGCCTCGGCGGCGCTGAGCGCGCCGAAGATCGCCACGACCAGTCCCTCGCCGTCCCGGCCGCCGGAGCCGCGGACCGCGGCGAGCCCGGCGAGCAGGGCGCTGTTACGGGACTGGCCGATCACGGCCAGAGCGTCGAGCAGTTCCCCGCCGGCGGCGCGGCCGGGGGA
>JBDSTJ010000498.1:0-9844 GCA_039928335.1 Streptosporangiaceae bacterium
CGGGCAGCTCGCCGACGTGGCAGGTGCGCGCCAGCTCGGTCATCGCGATGGCCTTGAGCTCGGCGTCGGGGCGTTGCAGGACCTGTTCCTCACCGAACCGGCCGATCGAGGCCCGGACGATGATCAGGTGCGGGTCCCGTTCGCGCAGGTGCGGCCATTTGACCGAGCTGAACGTCACGGCCTTCACGTCGTGGCCCTCGACGGCGGGCACCAGGTACCCGCTGCCCTGGGACAACCGCGGGAAGGCCGTGGAGTGGTAGGCCAGGGTGACGATGGCCATGCTGGCGTACTCGATCGCGTCGAGTTCCTTGGCCGCGGCGGGGATGACCTCAGCCAGGAGCCGTCCGGCGGGCAGCGCGGGGACGGCCAGGACGACCGCGTCCGCCTCGATCACCTCCGGCGCGGGCCTGGGCCCGATGACGATCCGCCAGCCGGTCGGCGTACGGCTCAGCTCGCGGGCCACCGCCCCGGTCCTGATCAGGCCGCCCTGGGCCCCTACGGCGTCGGCCAGCAGCCGCGGCAGGGTTCCCAGGCCGCCGGCGAGGGTGGTGAAGACCGGGCCTGCGTCGGCGGGGGCGTTGTCGACCACGGACTTGGCGGCCATGATCAGCGACCGGTGGGTGCGGGACACCCCGGCCAGCTGCGGGAGCGTGGCCTCGAAGGACAGGTTCTCGGCCCGGCCGGCGTAGACCCCGCCGAGCAGCGGCTCCACCAGCCGGTCCACGACCTCCTGGCCGAGACGGTCGCCCACGTAGTCGGCGACGGAGATGTCGCAGCCGCGGGGCGTGGGGCGCTTGGCCAGGTCGAGCGCGGCCCGTGCCAGGCCTGCCTGGGACAGGACCCCGGACCGGGCCAGGGCCCTGAGGTCGGACGGCACGCCCATGACCTGACCGGTGGGGAAGGCGCGCAGGGCGCCGTGGCTGAGGATCGCGGCGCTGGTCGTCCCGGGATAGACGAGCTGTCCGGACAGGTCCAGGTCCCGGACGAGGTCGAGTCCCTCGGGGCGGCGGGCCAGCATCGACTCCGCGCCCTCGTCGACCGGGACACCGGCGACCTCGCTGATCCTGAGCTTGCCGCCGACGGCGGGCGAACCCTCAAGGACGGTCACCCGCAGCCCCGCCCGGAGCAGGAACCGCGCCGCGGACAGGCCCGCGATGCCCGCTCCGATGACCACCACGTGTGCGTTCACACGATCCACCATGGCAGAGGAACGACCATGTCCCGGACACCCCGGGGTGTGACTTGGGCATCAACCGGCATCGTGACCGGATCGCGATGGTTTCGGCAGAACCGAATCTGGTCGGGATGCGTCGCATCGGCATGCGTAAAGCCATCTGCCTCATCGCCGCGGCCATCGTGCTGAGCGGCTGCTCGTCCGCCGAGGATTCGGCCAAGTCGTCCGCCCCCCTCACCATGAGCCGGGAGGCTCCCGCCGCGCAGGGCGGCTCGGTCTTGTCCGCGGCCGCGGACACGACCGAGCCCGATGCCCCGTCCGTCAAGGAGTCCGCGCCCGCGCAGGTGACACCGGCCGACCAGCGCGCCGTCATCTACACCGCGAGCCTGCGGGTGCGGGCCAGGAAGGTCGACGACGCGGCCGCGCAGGCCAAGCAGTTCGTGCTCGCCGCCGAGGGTTATGTGGCGAACGAGAACTCCTCGACCGATCCGGTGACCGCGTCCCTGGTCCTCAAGATCCCGTCGGAGCGTTACGCGACCGTCCTGGACCAGCTCGTCAAGCAGCTGGGCGACAAACTGGGCCTGGAGCAGAAGGCCGAGGACGTCACCGAGCAGGTCGCCGACGTGGACAGCCGGGTCAAGTCCGCCCAGTCCGCTCTGGGCCGACTGCGGACCCTGCTCAGCAAGGCCGACACGGTCGGCGAGGTGCTCAACGTCTCCGGCGAGATCGACCGGCGCCAGGCCGATCTGGAGTCGCTGCAGGCCCGGCAGAAGTCCCTGGCCCAGCGGACGACGTTCGCCACGGTCTCCCTGAGCCTGGTCGGTCCCAAGGCCGCGGCCGAGCCCGAGAAGAAGCCCGCGGGGGGCTTCCTCGGCGGCCTGGAGAACGGCTGGAACGCCTTCACGTCCTTCCTGTCCGGCCTGGCCGCCGTCGCCGGCTGGCTGCTGCCCTTCGCCGGCCTCGCCTTGCTCCTCGGCCTCCCCTATCTGGCGCTCCGCCGCCGCCGGAGGGCCACCCGCCCCGCGCCCGAGCCGGAACTGGAAGAGGTCTAGGTCGTGAGGACCCCTACCCCAGATTCTGTTTCGCCGACTCCAGGTGGACGAACTCGGCGAGGCGGGCCAGCTGGTCGGGGTCGGTGGAGGGCGGGACGCCGTGGCCGAGGTTGAAGATGTGGCCTTCGGCGGTGCGGCCCCGGGTGAGGATGTCGCGGGCGCGCTCCTCGACGGTCTCCCAGGGCGCGAAGAGGATCGCGGGGTCGAGGTTGCCCTGGAGGGCCTTGCCGGCGGGGACGCGGTGCACGGCCTCGTCGAGCGGAACCCGCCAGTCGACGCCGACCACGTCGGCGCCGGCCTCACCCATCAGGCCGAGCAGTTCCCCGGTGCCCACCCCGAAATGGATCTTCGGTACGCCGAGGTCCTGCAGCGCGTCGAAGATCTTCTTGCTGTGCGGCATGACCGAGCGGCGGTAGTCCTCGGGCCCGACCGCGCCGACCCAGGAGTCGAACAGCTGGACCGCGCTGGCCCCGGCCTCGACCTGGGCGCGCAGGAAGGCGATCGTGATGTCGGCGAGCCGGTCGAGCAGGAGCGCCCACAGCTCGGGCTCCGCGTACATCATGGCCTTGGTGTGGTCGTGGTTCTTGGACGGCCCGCCCTCGATCAGATAGGACGCCAAGGTGAACGGCGCACCGGCGAACCCGATCAGGGGCGTGTCGCCGAGCTCGCCGACGAGGCCCTGGATCGCCTCGGTGACGTAGGGGATGTCGTCGGGGGTGAGGGGGCGGATCCGCCGCACCGCGGCGGCGTCCCGGATCGGGTCGGCCACGACCGGGCCGACGCCCGGCTTGATGTCGAGGTCCACGCCGATCGCCTTGAGCGGCACCACGATGTCGCTGAAGAAGATCGCGGCGTCGATCTCATACCGGCGGACCGGCTGCATCGTCACCTCGACGATCAGATCGGGCCGGGCACACGCCTGGAGCATCGGGATCCCCTCACGGATCCGCAGGTACTCGGGCAGGGAGCGGCCCGCCTGGCGCATGAACCAGACCGGGGTGTGGGGCACCGGCTGGCGGCGGCAGGCGCGCAGGAACACTGAGTCGTCCAGAGACATGGCAATGATGCTCCCACGAATCTCCGGCGACCGGCTGCCGGGGTCGGGCGCTCGATTTCGGGACACGCCGAGCAAAGTCCCGCATTCTGCCCGGAATTCATGTCACCTTCTGAGCACAGGTAACTCTTTGGCAGCTGGAGGTTCCCCCGTGGAGATCGTCGACGTCCGTTGCCCCGGTCGCGACGGATGAGCAACCACGGCGTGGCATCCGCCGGTTCGCCCACCTCAGAGATCTACGCTCGGCAGATGACACCCCCGAGCGAGGTACCAGAACCGTTCCAGCGGGCCCTCGACACGTTCCGCGAGTTCCTCCAGGGAGATCCCGAACGTCCCGAGCTCGAGGTCGAGGACATGCCTGCCCCCCAGCGGCTCGCGCCCTACTCCGCCGCACTGTCGGCCGCGGTGGTCCGGGACGACAACGAGCTCGCCGTCGGCCGGCTGATCCTGCTGTTCGATCCCGAGGGGCGCAGCGGCTGGGCCGGCCGGTTCCGCCTGGTCGCCTATGTCCGGGCCGACCTGGAACCGGAGATCGCCGAGGACCCGCTGATCGGGACCGTGGCCTGGAGCTGGCTGCTGGAGGCCCTGGAGGCGGCCGGTTTCGCCGGCGTCTCCGGAACGATCACCCGTGCCGTGTCGGAGAGTTTCGGCGAGAAACAGGACGAGCCGGCCACCACCGAACTGGAGATGCGGGCCTCCTGGTCCCCCGTCGGGGACGACATGACCGGCCATGTGATCGCCTGGTCGGAGGTCATGTGCATGGCCGCAGGGCTGCCCCCGCGCGGGGTCCGGGATCTGAAAGACGTACGGTAGCTGAGTGGACGAAGGTCAGACGGCAGCGAGTCCGCTGCTCGAGCCGAGCGAGGGCATACCGCCCGTGGTGGAGACCGACCCTGAGCTGGACCGGGTGATCGCGGCGTTCGCGGCCGGGTCTGGACCGGTCGCGGTCGATGCCGAGCGCGCCTCCGGCTACCGCTACGGCCAGCGGGCCTACCTGGTCCAGCTGCGGCGGGCCGGGGCGGGTACGGCGCTGATCGATCCGGTGGCGTGCCCGAACCTGCTCGACCTGGACCGTGCCCTGGCCGGCACCGAGATGGTGCTGCACGCGGCCAACCAGGACCTGCCCTGCCTGTACGAGCTGGGCCTGGTGCCGCAGCGACTGTTCGACACGGAGCTGGCCGGGCGGCTGCTCGGCTACCCCCGGGTCGGTCTGGGCTCGATGGTCGAGAACGTGCTGGGCTTCACCCTGGAGAAGGGCCACTCGGCGGCCGACTGGTCGACCAGGCCGCTGCCCACCGACTGGCTGCGGTACGCCGCGCTCGACGTCGAACTGCTGGTCGAGCTCAGGGACGCGCTGCACGCCGAGCTCGAGGAGACCGGCAAGCTCGACTGGGCGATGCAGGAGTTCGACGCGATCGCCAGGACCCCGCCCAAGGGACCCCGGGTCGATCCGTGGCGGCGTACCTCGGGCATCCACCGCATCCGCAACCGCCGGGCGCTGGCGATCGTCCGCGAGGTCTGGGAGACCCGGGAGGGTATCGCCCGGGACCTCGACCTGTCCCCCGGCCGGGTGCTTCCCGACGCCGCCATCGTCGAGATGGCCACGGCCCAGCCGCGCACGATGGCCGACCTGTTCCTGATCCCCGCGATCAAGGGCCGCAACGCCCGGAAGCACACGACCCAGTGGCTGCGGTCGGTGGCGCGCGGCCGGCAGCTGCCCGACGCCGAGCTGCCCGAGCAGAACCTGCCCGGCGACGGCCCGCCGCCGGCGCACCGCTGGGCCGAGCGCGACCCCGAGGCCGCGGCCCGGCTGTCCTCGGCCCGCACGGTCGTGGCGGCGCTCGCCGACGAGCACCACCTGCCGAGTGAGAACCTGCTGCAGCCCGACGCCGTACGACGCCTGTCCTGGACGCCGCCCGCCGAACTGGAGCCCGAAGCGGTCGCCGCGTCCCTGCGGGCCCTCGGCGCCCGCGAGTGGCAGGCCGCCCTGGTCAAGATCCCCCTGGCCAAGGCCTGGATCCGGCTCGAGACCAAGGGCGAGACTTCTTAGGCACTTGTCAGGTACCCGGGAGGGCCGCACACTCGATCCTGGGTTAGGTTTGCCTAATCTAACATTTCTGAGCTAATCCCCCGGAGTGCCCGTGTTCCTCGGCAACTACCTCATCGGCCTGCGCGAAGGGCTGGAGGCGGCGCTGGTCGTCAGCATCCTGGTCGCCTACATCGTGAAGCGGGGCGACCGGAGCGCGCTGACCCCGGTCTGGGCCGGAGTGGGCGTCGCGGTCGCGCTGAGCGTCGCCTTCGCCTACGGGCTGCACCTGCTGGTCGACCAGGAGGACCACTTCAGGGTCCAGGAACTGACCGGCGGCATCCTGTCCCTGATCGCGGTCGGCCTGGTCACCTGGATGGTGTTCTGGATGCGCAGCGCCTCCCGGGGCATCAAGGCCGAGCTCGAGGGGAAGGTGGCGGCCGCCATCGACATGGGCGCGGGCGCACTGTTCGTGGTGGCGTTCCTGTCGGTCGGGCGTGAGGGCCTGGAGACCGCGCTGTTCCTCAGCAACAACATCAACCACTCGATCGGCTCACCGGCTCTGCCGGTCACCGGGGCGGTCTGCGGCCTGCTCACCGCCGTGGTCCTCGGATACCTGATCTACCGGGGCGGGCTGAAGCTCAACCTGGCGGTGTTCTTCAAGTGGACCGGCGTGGGCCTGATCGTGATCGCCGCCGGGGTCTTCGGTTACGGCTTCCACGACCTGCAGGAGGCCGACGTCCTGCCCGGCCTCGGGGCGATCGCCCTCAACCCGGGCCGGACCCTGGAGGGCTGGGACTACTACGACTCCGGCGACTGGATCCAGACCCTGATCCAGGGCATCTTCAACATCACCCCGACCATCACCTGGCTTCAGCTGATCATGTGGGTCCTCTACCTGGTCCCGGTGCTGTACCTCTTCCTGCGGCCGGTCAAGGCCACCCCCAAGCCGGTCGCCGCCCAGAGCTAGGGCCGGCTCCCCCACGACTTAACCACCCACCCGCCGCGGGTCGGGGTCAGGTGACGTCTTCCGGGGTGGGGGCCGCCGCCAGTTCATAGCTGTCGGGCTGGGGCCAGAAGGTGACGCGGCCCTCGGGGCTGCGGACCCGGTTCTTCTCGAGGCCGGGGAGCCAGCGGTAGACGACCTTGCCGGTGGCGTTGCGCGGGAGTTCGGGGATGAAGTGGACCTCGCGGGGGACCGCGTAGCGGGCCACCTGTTCCCGGACGTACTCGCGGACCGACTGCTCGGTGAGCTCGGAGCCGGGGCGGGCGACGATGTAGGCGGCGAGGCGCTGGCCGTACTCCTCGTCGGGGATGCCCATGACGGCGACCTCGCGGACCTCGGGGAGCCGGGACAGCACGTCCTCGACGTCGTGCGGGACGACGTTCTCGCCGCCGGACACGACCAGGCCGTCCTGGCGGCCGTCGACGTAGAGCATGCCGCGGGCGTCGAGGTGGCCGAGGTCGCCGGTGAAGAGCAGGCCGCCCCAGGCAGGGGTCGGCTCACCGCTGGTGTAGCCCTCGAAAACGTTCTCGTTGGCCGCGAAGATACGCCCTATGGTCGCCCGGGGCACCGGCTTGTCCTCGGCGTTGAGCAGCACCAGCGAGGTCCCGCGCGGCGGGCGGCCGGCGGTGCCGGGGTTGATCCGCAGCTCGCGGGGGCCGGCGATGCTGACCCAGGAGGCCTCGGTCGACCCGTACACGTTGTAGAGCTTGTCCCCGAAGGCGTCCATGAACCGGTGGGCGAGGGTACCGGGCAGCGCCGAGCCGCTGAGGGCCACGACCTTCAGGCCGCGCACGTCGAACTCGGCGCGGGCCTCCTCGGGCATCTCCATGATCCGCTGGATCATGACGGGCACGGCGAACAGGGCCGAGCGCCGGTGCCTGGCGATCTCGCTGAGGGTCTGCTCGGGGTCGAACCTGCGGTGCAGGACCATGGTGCAGCGCAGCGCCATCCCGATCTGCAGGGCGGCCAGGCCCCAGGTGTGGAAGACGGGGGCGTCCAGAATGAAGGTCTGGTGGCTGCGCAGCGGGATCCGGGACAGCATCGAGGCGAGCGGCCGCATGCCGGGCTTGGGTTTGCGGCGCGCGCCCTTGGGGCGGCCGCCGGTGCCCGAGCTGAGCATGATGATGCGGCCCTGGGTGTGGGGCGGGAACAGCGGGGTGGCGTCGGCGGTGGCGCGCAGCCGTTCCAGGGTCTCCCCCGGGCCGCCGGGGGCGTCGGCCCAGATGACGACCTTGCGGAGCGGGGCGGGCGAGGCGGCCAGGACGGCCGCGAACTCCGCGTCGGCCACCAGCAGGTCGACCCGTAGCTCGGTCAGCACCGCACGGAGCTGGCCGGGGCCGAAACCGGTGTTGAGCAGCACGACCTCCGCGCCGCGCTTGCTGCAGGCGATCAGGGTTTCGATCAGGCCGCGGTGGTTGCGGCACAGGATCCCGATCCGGGGGCGGGGGCCGGTCAGCGGCAGGGCCACGGCGAGCCGGTCGGTGCGCGCGTCGAGTTCGCCGAAGGTCAGCGCGCCGAACTCGTCGATCAGTGCGGTCTTCCCGGGCTGGCCGGCGGCGGCCGCCTTGGACAGCCCGCCCAGGCTGGTACCCCAGGCGCGCATCAGGCCGAGACCACGCATGGTCCGGATCGGGCGGGCGAGCCGGAGCACTCCGGAGCCCATCAGGACGAAGCCCAGGTCCACCCCGTTGCCGAGCCTGCGCCTCACACCTGGGCGGTATGCGGGACGCGCATGGACCATCGCTTACCTCTCAGACCGCCGGTGACTTTCGCCACGTTACCGACGGAAATATCCACCTACAAGACTTTCAACCCCTCGAAACGCACGCAACATGACTGGGCGGCCTCGCGCCCGGCGATTGTTACTGGTCAGTAAGCTCTGAGATTACTATCCAGTAGATCCACATCTCGGAGCAGGTGGCCGGGAATCGTTCTCCGGCCCCGAACGTTGCATCAGTGGGATAGCCGATAGATCCCATATATGCCAGCCACGGTGGGACTGGGGGGTTACTGCCGTGGCATCCGAGAAGGGCGTCTCACGCTACGCGTGGGGCGCCTTTTTCGATTCCTTCTTGATCGCTGAACGAGATCTGCGTCACTATGGGGGCAGATAACCGGCTATCAAGGGGCAAACCGTGGCACCTGGGTACGAGGTTCGCTTCTTTGACCTGGACCTGGTCGTGGTCCGGCGTCGCCTGCAGGGCATCAGCGCCTCCTATGCCGTTCCCCGCCAGCTGGTCAGGCGGGTCATGCTGGAGAACGAGGTGTGCCGGTCCCGGGGAGCGTGGGTCAACGTCCACTCCGACGGGACCCGGCACGTGCTCAGTCTGGTCCGGGGCGAGTCCCGGGCCGCACTGGAGGTCCCGGTCGCCGACTTCGGGGCCGCCAGGGAGATCCTGGAGGAGCTCGGCCTGACTCCCTCGGGCCAACAGGAGAGCTACCAGGAGACATGGGAGATCCACGGGATCCGGGTCCAGCTGTCGGAGTGGCCCGGACTGCCGCCGTCGGTGGAGATCACCGGGCCGCTGGAGGAGCACGTAACGTGGGCCGCCCGGCAGCTCGGCCTCGACCTGAGCCAGGCCAGGATCGGCCCCGACCCGTTCGCCGGCCGGCCGGAGGCCCCGCGCCGCACCCCCGCACCCCAGGTCGAGCCGTTCAACGCCGTGGAGCTCGGCTGGAGCTTCGAGCCCTCCCCCTGGGACGGCGGCGCGCACCAGGTCAGCTGGGCGGTGGTGATCGAGAACCCGAACCGGTCGCACTACTGTGAACGCCCCACGGTCCAGGTGACGGTCCGGGACGAGACCGGCCATGTCGTCGGTACCGACGACCAGGTCCTCGACAAGCTGCCGCCCGGGGCGCGGATCGCCTGGGCGGGCGCGATGCCGGCCCGCGGCCGCCCGCACACCCTGGAGGTCCTGCCCAAGCCCGCCGAGTGGTACCCGACCAGCGCGGGCCCCGACCGGTTCCCGCCGTTCACCTATCTGGGCGTGCGGTTCAGCGTCCGCAATGGCGCCTGCGTGGTCACCGGGGAGGTCGGCAACCCCTACCCCTCCCAGGTCGGTCAGGTCGCCCTGACCGCACTGTTCCGCGACGCCAGGGGCGAGCTGCTCGGCGGTGAGACCGCCTTCGTCGACGGCCTGCCGGCCCGGGGCTCCACGCCCTTCAAGGTCGAGGGGACCGTGCCTGAGCAGTTCGGCCAGGTCACCTCGCTCGATCTCCTCGCCGTCCCCTGGGGCACCGGGACCGAGGACCCCTGGGACTCCGTTCTCGGTCGCCGCTGACCGCGGATCCCACGACCCCGGACTCCCACGGACGGGCCCGGCCCCCGCCGGGCCCGTCCGTGGGGTCAGGCTGAGGCGGTGGTGAGGGACTGGAGTTCGGCGGCGGTGAGGGTGAGGTCGGCCACCGCGAGCAGCGCGGGGAGCTGGTCGAGGGTGCGGGCGCTGGCGATGGGTGCGGCCACTGTGGGCTGGGCGGCCAGCCAGGCCAGAGCGACGGTGGCGACCTCGGCGTCGCGGTCGGGGGCGATCGC
>JBDSTJ010000499.1:0-4944 GCA_039928335.1 Streptosporangiaceae bacterium
AGATCGAGCAGGTCGTCGACGACGGCGAACTGCTGGAGAGCCTGCTGGCCCGGGCCGCCGCCGAGCCCCGCCGGATCCCGCGCCGATCTCCCCGGGGGGTGCTGCTGCTGGCCCTGTCGGTCGCGGCCGCCCTGCTCGTCGGAGTGCTGGTCGGCGGGCTGGTCACCGGCGGCGACGACGCCCCGCCGCCGGTCGCGGTGGGGGAGCGGATCGACGCGGTCGACCCGACCACCCAGGTCCGGGCGACGGTGCATCTCCTCGCCAGACGGTGGGGGACCGCGCTGGAGATCCAGATCGAGGGCGCGCCGCTCAAGGTCGACTGCCAGATGATCGCGGTCGGCACCGACGGACGGCAGGACCCTGCGGGCAGTTGGACGGTCGTGTCGGCCGAGGGGTACGGCAACTACTACGGCTCCACGATGATCGGGCGGGGCGACCTCCGCGAGATCAAGATCGTCACGACTGAGGGGAGGAGACTGGTCACCGTTCCCGTCACCTGATCGTGGACGTGGCGACCCCGGGGGAGCCCGCGCCGAGGAAGAAGATGCCGGGGAACCCCGCGGTGTGGAAACCGGCGTTGGGGTTGGCGCGCAGGGCCGAGTGGTCAATCCGGAGCGTGCCGGTCCGGTCGTTGCTGACGAAGAAGATCGCCCCGCCGCCCTCGTTGGCGCGGTTGCCGGAGATGACCGAACCGCCGAGGCGGAGCGTGAACCGGTTGCCGTCGTTGTAGATCGCGCCACCGCTGCCGCCGCCGGCTGAGCCGGGTTTGGCCGGGTTGGCCCCGCGCCCGACGGCCCGGTTGGACGTCAGCACGCTGTTGAGCACCGTCCAGGAGACCCCGATGCTGCTGAGCGCGCCGCCGTTGGAGCAGACCCCGCCGGTGAAACTGCTGTCGACCACGTAGACCGGCCTGCCGCGCGACTGGTCGAGGACCCGCAGTGCCGCGCCGCCCACGTCCGGGCCCGCGGACCGGCAGCGGTTGCGGACGAACCTCGAGTGCACGACCTTGAACCGCCCGCCGCGGACGAAGATCGCGCCGCCACCGTTCTCGGCCAGGGGGGTCGCCGTGGCGTTGCCGTCGGCGAAGGTCAGGTTCTGCACGGTCAGCTGCGGCCAGGCCTGGTCGTTGCAGTGCGAGGTCGCCCAGCCGAGCGACTTCTCGCAGGTGTTCTGGTAGAGCACGCGGCGCGTGCCCGCTCCGCTCAGCGTGACCAGGCCCCGGCCGTCGAGCACGACCCGGCGCACCGTGTTGCGGACCCGCGCGGTCGCCTTCATCGTGATCGTCACCGGTCTGGGGCCGCACCGGAACCTGATCACCCCGCCCGCCGCGACGGCCTGGACCACGGCCCGGGACGTACAGCTCGCGGCGGTGCCCTTGCCGACGTAACGGCTCGGGTGTGAGGTGTCGACCGCCCGCCCCGCCGCAGGAACCGGCACCCGGCCGGCCGGGTTGCCCGCCTGGAACCGCTGCGGCGCGACGGGGACGACCGGTGCGACCGGTCTGCCCGCCATCGAGTCCGGCCTCGTCGCCGGCCGGACCGGCACCGGAGCCGACGGTGTACCCGCCGGGGCCTTCGGGGCGGCTGCTCCACAGGCCGACAGGGTGAGGACCGAGGCCAGCACGAGGGCGTCCCTGAGGAGAGTCACACGCGGCAGGCTAGCCACAAATTGCAGCAAAGGCTCAGCTTTGCTCCGAAAGCCGATCGAAGAGCTCCAACGCGGCCGCGCGGACCTCGTACGGCTGGATCCTCTCCAGGGCCGCCCTGGCCTGGAAGACGTCCCGGGCGGTCGCGCAGGTGACCGCGACCGAGCCGGCCGCGGCTCGGTCCAGCGAACCGTCCGGGGCCTGCTCGGACAGGTCCTGTGCGCTGGCGGCGAGGTCGAGAGTGTCCATGGTCTGCTTCTCCTCGGGTGGAGCCTCAGCCGGCAAGGGCGAGACGTTTCTGTTCGGTCTCGACGATCTGACGGGCCAGGCTCTGGTCCGACACGTCGATGGCCTCCGGAGTGGATTCGGCCAGATCGCTTCGGCGGGCGTAGGCGTCGAACAGCGCACGTTTCCGCCTGAGGATTTCCAGCATCCTCTGATCCACGCTGTCCGTCACGAGGATCCGGTGAACCCGGACCTTCCGCACCTGGCCCATCCGGTGGGCGCGGGCCACGGCCTGGCTCTCCATCGTCGGCTTGATCTGCGGTTCGCAGAGGATGACCACGGACGCGGCCTGCAGGTTGAGGCCGACCCCGCCCGCCTGGATCTGGCTGAGCAGGACCGCGTGACCGGGCCGGGCGGTGAATTCATCGACCAGTTCCTGGCGTCCGACGGGCGGCACGTCCCCGGAGATCGGGCCGAGGACGGCGGGCCCCAGCGCCGCGTGAACGGCCGCGAGCACGTCCCGGAAGTAGGAGAAGACCACGACCTTGAGGTCGTTCTCAGCCGCCTCCGCCACCAGTTCCAGCAGCCGGTGCAGCTTCTCCGACCCGGCCGGTGTCGCATAGGCCGCCCGGCGCATCGCCATGAAGTTGCCGGCGGCGACCGCCGCCTTGTAGGCCGTCAGGTCGGTGGCGCTGAACTCCTCCCACTCCTCGACCTGGACGAGTTCGGGCAACTCGGCGAGCACGTCCTCCTGGTTGCGCCGCAGGTAGGCGGGGCCGACCGCGCGCCGGAACGCCTGGGAGCCGGCGACGGCGTCACTGGCCAGGATCTGCGGGACGAGGTCGGGCTGGAGCTGGGCGACGAGGTTGCGGAACTCCCCGATCCGGTTCTCCATCGGAGTGCCGGTCAGGAACAGCACCCGCTCGGTCCTGGCGGCCCAGTCCGCGACGGCCCTGGACCGCCGGGTTTCGGGGTTCTTGACGTAGTGCGCCTCGTCGACCACGAGCATGCCCACCTCGAGGACCGGCAGGTTGTGCAGGCCGTCGATGGTGGTGACGGCGACGTCGCCGTGCCGCCTCCACTCGGCGAGCGCGGCGTCGCGGTCCGCTCCGTGCACGCGGAAGGCCCTGAGCGTGCTCCGGGCCTCGATCTCGCGCATCCAGTTGATCAGTACGCTGGCCGGGCACGCCACCAGGAAGTGGGTGTGCCCCTCGGACCTGAGGTGGGCCAGGGCGGCGATGGCCTGGATGGTCTTGCCGAGGCCCATCTCGTCGCCGAGGATCACCCGGCGCTGCGCCAGCGCGAACCGCGCGCCGAAGGCCTGGTAGCCGCGGAGGGACACCCGCAGGCGGGCGTCGTCGAGCGGCTGGGCGTTGACCCGGCCGGCGATCTCGTGCGGCAGGTGCCCCTCGCTGGACACCCGGTCGGGGTGCAGCCCGGCGATCTCGGTGAGCAGGTTGTAGTACTCCGGGGAGCTCAGCTCGAAGTCGGTCCAGGCCTGGACGCCCGGCACCGGCGGCCGGAGCAGGTCCACCGAGGCCTGGGCGATCAGGAGCCCGGCATCCTCCTCGGCGAGCACCTCACCGACCGCGGCCACGGCCTTGACCGCCTGCGCCCGCCTGTCGTTCCCGGTGAAGACCATGCGGAGCCTGCTGCGCGCGGGCTGGGCCAGGGGCAGCAACGTGCCGAGACGTGCGTCGATCGAGGCCGCGAGCGCGCAGGCCCTCGGCAGGTCCGGACCCGCGTTGACCAGTTGGTGCAGGGCGACCACGAGCGCGGTCGTGCCGTCGTTCCTGTCCTGGACGTCGATCCGCACGGCCACGGTCTCGCCGACGGCGCCGGCGATCTGGCGGGCGGCGGCCGAGATCTGGCGCGCGGTCTGGGCGCCGATGCCGGGAACGAGCTGGAGGGCGTACGGGGTGGCGTCGAGGACCTGGAGGACGGTCTGGAAGCCGGCCTGCTCGAGTGCGCCCAGCCGCAGCCGCCCCTCGGTGACGTCCTTGAGCCGGGCGACCGGGATGTGCTCCAGTTCGCCCCTGGCCAGCGCGGAACGGAGCGGGGCCAGCGCCTGCCGGACCGCGGTGCGGGCCCGGTCGTGATCGGCCAGGAGGTTCCGGGACGCCGCGTGCAGCCGGTCCGCCTCCTGCAGCAGAGCCCTGACCTCCCGGGCGGAGAGCTCGGCTTCGTTCATGCCGATGAGTATGACCGGTGCGCGGGGCTCCGGTCCGCGCGGCCCCACCGCCGCCGCCGGTCGTGACCGAGCCGGAACATTCGAGGCCTAGCAAACACGATATCGGCAGGGAAAGTAGGAAATAGTGTCGGACCTGTCGTGGTTGATCACCTCATGACCTCTCATCAGAAACTCGGCTCCTGCGACCTCGAAGTCTTTCCGCTCTCGCTCGGCGGCAACGTGTTCGGCTGGTCGTCCGACGAGGCCGAGTCCTTCGCCGTCCTCGACGCCTATGCGGCGGTCGGCGGTAACTTCGTGGACACCGCAGACGCCTATTCGGCGTGGGTCCCCGGCCACCGGGGCGGCGAGTCCGAGACAGTCCTGGGCCGCTGGATCGCCTCCCGCGCCAACCGGGACGCGGTCGTGGTCGCCACGAAGGTCGGCCTGCACCCCGAGTTCAAGGGCCTGAAGGGCACGACGATCAAAGCGGCCGCGGAGGCCTCGCTGAGCAGGCTGGGCACCGACCACATCGACCTGTACTACACCCACGCCGACGACGAGACCGTCGAGGTATCGGAGATCATCACGGCCCTGGACGAGCTGGTACGGGAGGGCAAGGTTCGGCAGATCGCCGCCTCCAACCTGTCGCCGGCCCGCCTTCGCGCCTCGCTGGATTTCTCCAGGAGCGAGGGCCTGGCGAGCTACGTCGCCCTCCAGCCGCACTACAACCTGGTCTCCCGCGACACCTATGAGGGCGAACTGGCCGACGTGGTCGCCGAGTACGGCCTGTCCGCCGTCCCCTACTCCGCCCTCGCCTCGGGCTTCCTCACCGGCAAGTACCGCCAGGGCGGCCCGGCCGTCGACAGCGTGCGCGCCCCGGGCGCGGTCAAGAACCTCGACGACC